>JASJBE010000161.1 GCA_030066655.1 Woeseiaceae bacterium
GGTCGCGCGTCGATACATGCGCACCCACCAGGTCAGCACCGCGATAGTCAGGAAGAAACCGGTCAGTATGTGCCAGCCGCCCTCATTCAGCGGCGGGAAACTCAAGCCGTATTCCGGATTCGGCGGCTCCAGTGCGAGCCAGGGCAGCAAGCGAATGAACTGCACCGGATCCCAGTTGACGGATGCCAGCATGTTCAGGCCGATGATCTCGAACGCAGCCAGACCGAACAGCAACGAGATCAGGCCGGATACGCCAAGGTAGCCCGGACCGACCTGTGCATCGCCAATAAGCCCGAACAGCCGAATGAAACGGCCTTTACCGCGCTCCCACAGATTACCCGGAGGATGGGGAACACCGGCTTCCGGTTCGCCATGAACCTGCACCCGGTTAAAAATATTTTGATATGTCGCCATGATCGCCCCCTAGCTCCAGATCGGTAAGTTGAGCCACCAGTCGTACCACTCGGGCCAACCGCGGGTCCAAAACGGGCCGCTGATAACGATACAGATCGCGCTCCAGAGGCCGGCGTTCAGCGCGAGGAACAGTCCAAGGCGATGAATGCCGAGCGAGCCAATCGAATACTGAATCGTATCCCTGAAATAGCTGTTCTCGTGATAATTCGTTTTTACCGTGTCGCCCTTCTTATGCGGGTTCGTCGCGGACAGGATCGCACCACCGTGCAGACCAAGAGCAAGCGTCGTTGTGAAGAAGAACGTCACAGCGATCATGTGTGCAGGGTTGTAGTGGAAGTGCAGGTATTGGTAGCCGGTGTTCGACACCCAGTCCAGGTGACTCATGATGCCGTACGGGAAACCGTGTCCCCAGGCACCCATCAGCAAGGGCCGGATAACGACCAGCGTGACGTAAGCAAGTACAGCGACGCTGAAAGCGATTGGCACATGATAGTTCATACCCAGCTTGCGACTGATCTCCGCCTGGCGCAGTGCCCACGATACGAAGGCGCCGACCGCACAGATGGTTATCAGCTGCCAAAGCCCGCCTTCATGAATCGGTGCAAAACCGAGCCCGTAACTCAGATCAGGTGGCGCAATGTTGATCTGCCAGATGTTCCAGGTTGGTCCGGTTGCGATACCGTAGAAAATGAATGCGGTGCCCAGCAGCGCGAAAAACACGGTGGTCACCCCGAAGAAACCGACGTAGAACGGGCCGACCCAGAAGTCGAACAGATCACCGCCGATCAAGGTACCGCCGCGTACCCGGTACTTCTTTTCAAAGCTCAGCATTGACATTGTGATACCTCTTTATGCCTTAAGCGTGCCTTACTAACCCCCAACAACCTCGCAGCGTCCCACTCGATTGCTGGAGGCCAGTAAAGCTGGCTAACGCTTCATACTCACTCTTGAGCGAGCAAGACCTCTTCATCTTTGGTCTGTTGAACCGCAGCCGCAGCCCCGTAGGGCTCACTGTTCAACCAGCTGCCATAACGCGGCGTGCTGAGCTGAACAAAGTGGTTTAGCAACACCATGAAAAAGGCGAACGCAAAAACAGCGATCATTCCACGGCGTGGATCTACCATGAGCCAAATTCTCCACATGATAAGTACTCCTATTTAAGGGTTTGGTTGAATGCAGTGAACTCTAGAACCATGGACGCCACATCCAGATCAGGATGTGAGCAACGATGGTTACAGCAACAAAGCCTAGCGTTCCCTGCATCATGTACTTGTGGAACTCTTTGGCCTCCCTTGATGTTAGACCTGAAGCAGATCTGTTTTCGTCAGACATAGTTATTACTCCTCAACACATAGTCGACATGGTTGTGTTACTGCGAATACCTCGCAGCGTGGTTTCGCAGCGCCGACCAAGATCGACGCCGCAGAACGCTTTTCAAATTGAGAAGACAGTTCCGGTCACAGTCGTCGAGATCTGTTTCGCCTCACGGATTACCGACCGATAACCCTTGGACGAAGCGGACCAAGGACGCCAACGCCAGCCGGACAGACGCGCTACGAGAGCGACCGGAAGAAAGATTGCGAAGCAGACGAGCCAGATAAAACGGCACGACCAGACTTCATCTTTTCTCAGTCCTCGAGTGAGTGTGCTGTGTTTTTCCATACTTCCTCTCCAAATTGCGACGGGCTTGTTGCGGATAAACGAATCCGTCGCTTCAAAACTCCTAAGCTGCAGCTCTCGGTACCGCGACTGCCTTGAAGCAGTCGAGCGTGACCTCATCAAGCCCCTGTTGTCGCGCGTGCGACTCAGCGGCGTCTCTCAAACTCTTCGTGGCCGATATCCTGATCAGCACCGGCTTGGTTGCGACTAACGCCTCCAGCGCCGTCTGCGCCTCGTCGGTCCAACGGATTTCTTCGTGACTGCTGGCAGGTGTCGCCTCGACCTGGTCGAGCTGCGTGCCAAGCGGAAGGATGTTGAACAACGCATCGAACAAGGCGTTGCACACTTCCTGCACAACGTAGGTTGCGCCGCCGTATCCCATAAACGGTGTGCCCGTGTGGCGGCGAATTATTGATCCCGGGAACGACGCGGGGATGTAAATGCCGTGAGCATCGGACTCGGCCAGGTACATGCGTTCGTTGTAGCTGCCAAACACGACGAGCGGGTTATGCTCCTTCAGTGCATCTTTAACTGCGGCGTTATCCGGCTTGACGCCGGCCCGGCGCTCGAACGTCACGGCGCAGGGCATGCCGAGATCGTTCTCAAGAAAATTTCGGAGGCCGCGCGTATAGGTCTCGTTGGCGACGATCGCGATGCTCGCCGTGCCAAAGAAGTCCTGCGTGACGGATCGCCACAGATCCCACAGCGGCTTAATCGTCGTGTGCTTTTCCTGCTCGATGAACGGTTCGGGATCCAGGTCCAGCAGACTCCCAAGCTCGCGCAGGAACTTGGTTGTGCTGTGCAGGCCGATGGGCGCCTGCAGGTATGGGCGTTCCAGACCTTCGCACAACGCACGTCCGAACTCGCGGTACATACAGACGTTGACGTCGGCGTTCGCGAGCTTCGCAATGTCTTTCAGGTCGCTTCCCAGCGGGAACACCATGTTGATCTCGGCACCGATACCCTCGACCAGACGCCGGATCTCGGCGAGGTCTGACGGCATGTTGAACATGCCGTAGCTCGGGCCGATGATGTTCACGCGCGGCTTCTCGCCGTCCTTGCGCGGCTTGACCGGTGGCACCTTGCCCTTCTTCGGGCCGAATTCGGTCCACAGCCAGTACATCGCACGATCCGCGCTCTGCCACTGATCCTCGTCGATCGTTCTGGGCAGGAAGCGCTTGATCTTCGTGCCTTCCGGCGTCACGCCGCCGCCGATCATCTCGGCGATCGAGCCGGTCACGACGACGCTGGGGACTTTGGGATCCAGCGTGCCGTGAGCCCGCTTCATGGCGCCCTCAGTACCGTGCTGGCCCAACTCGTCTTCGGACAGGCCGGTTACCACTATCGGTAGCTCATGCGGTGGTAAACCATCCGTGTAGTGCAGGACAGACGTCACGGGCAGGTTCTCGCAACCGACCGGACCGTCGATGATGGTCTGCAGGCCTTTGACGGCGGCAAAGACATACACACTGCCCCAGTAGCCGCCGGCGCGATCGTGATCGAGCACTAACATGCGGCACCTCGCGTCGCGGAAGTCACGGGCGCTTTCTCCCACACACCGGCCGTGCTGTCGTGGCCGACGTCTTCGAAGAACTCGCGCATCGTGTCAAAGCGCGACTTCTGGCCCATCGCTGCATTAACAACCTGGGCCAGCGAGCCCGGTCCGGGAATGCCCATCAGCGGTCGAGCCGAAATCAGGTTCGTGAAATACAGTGCCGGAATCGCGGCTTCCTTCGCCTTCTGCACAACAGGTGTCGTACCGATCGCAAGCTCCGGTTCGAACTCCTGCATCGCGGCCAGGTCATCCTCGAGCGAGGCCCTGAACTTGACGATGACACCCTTCTCCTCGAGCCACTCCCTGTCAGGATCGGACCAACGCGTCTTCGGACACGCCGTTCCCACGTAGCGAAGATCGGCGCCACTCTCGACGAGCATGCGCGCGACCAGTAACTCGGAGCCCTCATAACCCGACATCGTGATCCGGCCCTTGATCGGTGACGCCGCGGTAGCGCCCGCGATGGCCGGGACGAATTGGTTGATCGCTTTGTCGATGATCGCCTTCTTCACGTCGTAGGCCTCGCCGATGGCGCGGAGCCATGCGGCCGTGCCGTGCTGGCCGACCGGAGCCGAGCCGACAATCCTGCGGCCTGCGGCCTCGAACTCGCGTATCGAGGCCGTGTAAAACGGGTGAATCGCCGCGATGACCTGGCTTTCCAGCGCCGTGTACAGCTCACGCCACTCACGCGTCGGCACGACAGGACCCGTGGCCAGACCCAGCGGGTCGAGCAGTTGTCCGATGCTGACCGGATCGGCCGGGAACATTTCACCGAGCAGCGTCACGGTCGGGCGCTGCTTACGATCTGCCGGTGCTTTGACGGGCCCTGCCTCGGCCTCCTCTCGCGCATACTTCAGCATGGCGCCGGCGAGAATATCCTTCGCTTCCGCATGCGTAGGAACGCCGAATCCAGGCACGTCGATGCCGATGATACGGACGCCGTTGATCTCCTTCGGCAACATCTGCAGCGGCACACCACTCGCCGTCGGCACACACAGGTTGGTCACGACGACCGCGTCGTAATTTTCGGGGTCGGCAATCTCGTGCACGGCATCGCGGATGTCTTCGTACAGCTTGCCGGTCACCAGCGTTTCCGAATTGAACGGAACATAGCCAACGGTGCGTCGCGCGCCGTAGAAATGTGATGTAAAGGTCAGGCCATAGACGCAGCAGGCCGATCCGGAAAGAATCGTCGCCGTGCGGCGCATTCTCAGTCCGACCCGTAAGCTGCCGAACGCCGGACACATGCTTTGCGGCTGATCATGCGGGCCCACCGGATAGTCCTTCGCGTACTGCTCCAGCACACCCGACTTGCCGGCTTCACTGGCTACCTTCTTCAATTCGTCATTGGCATGGCAGCCGCCCGAAGCCTTCGCGTCAGGTGCGTCAACAATCGAATCGAATTCGATCCGCTCCTCACCCGTCAGTTTTTGCTTCGTTTCAGCCATGCGTTCTTTTGTTCTGATTCTGTTGCTCGACCGTTGTAACTGGCACCCTGCTTATACCTCGTCGTAGACGACCTCCAGCGACGGTTTTGCCGTGAAGTTTTTGCCGCACATGTCTTCTGCCGTCGCGGGCGTCAATTGCCCGCCAGCGCTTTCATCGTTTCCATCGAACAGGCCGAGTAACCCGTCCTGGTCGAGGGGCTCAGGCAGTAATGGCGGAGCATCAGCGACACCCTCGGCCAGCTGCTCAAACAGCCCCGCCCACTGCGTCTCGGGACGCCCGATGATTTCGTAGTTCGCGCTTTTCTTGCGGATGTCGTCATCGGCGGGAATGGCCGAGAGCACCGGAATGCCGACGGACTCGGCGAACTTCGCCGCCTCGCCCGTGCCGTCGTCCTTGTTGATCACCATGCCAGCCACGCCGACATTGCCGCCCAGTTTCCGGAAGTACTGGACCGCCGAGCAGACGTTGTTCGCGACGTAGAGCGACTGCAGGTCGTTCGAACCGACGACGATGACCTTCTGGCACATGTCGCGAGCAATCGGCAGGCCGAAGCCACCGCAGACCACATCACCGAGGAAATCGAGCAGTACGTAGTCGAAGTCCCAGTCATGAAAGCCGAGCTTTTCCAGCAGTTCGAAACCATGAATGATGCCGCGACCGCCGCAGCCTCTTCACCTCGGGTCCGCCGAGTTCCATCGCGAACA
>JASJBE010000004.1 GCA_030066655.1 Woeseiaceae bacterium
GGGTGATACGACGCTCGAGACTGTTGCAGAGCGTCTGACGGAATCGGTGCCGGGTAAATCGATCGTGGGGCGTCTTGCCGGAGACGAGTTTGCGGCCGTTGTCGACTGTACCGACTCGGAAGGAAACCCTAAGGAGATCAGTGAGCAGCTCGCTGCAAAATTACTGAATCGGCTCGCAGAACCCTTCTTCGTGCAGGGCCATGAAGTCTTCATGACAGCAAGCATGGGAATCGCGCGGTACCCGAAGGACGCGACAAATGTCATCGATCTGATCCGAAATGCCGACGCGGCGCTATACAGCGCCAAGAAACACGGCGGCAACCAGTTCGCAAGATACAGGCCCGAAATGAATGAAGCGGCCGTAGAACGTCTGATGACCAAGAGCAAGCTTAAGCGCGCGTTCGAACGCGATGAGTTGCTCGTCCAGTACCAACCGAAGTACAACCTTGAGACTGGCGAGGTCTTCGGTGCAGAAGCGCTGGTGCGATGGGAGTTGCCGGAACGCGGCATCATCCTGCCCGCCGATTTCATCCCGATTGCCGAGGAGAGCAGCCTGATCATCGAGATTGGGGAATGGGTACTCGACAAGGTCTGTGAGGACTTTCGTTACTGGCAACGCTCGGTCTCGTCGCCCGGCCGCGTGTCGGTGAACCTGTCGCTCAAGCAGCTGCGTCAGGCAAACTTCGCCGACCGTTTCAGTTCGATTTTGCGCGGCCACGAGGTGTCGCCGACGTCACTCGAGCTCGAAATCACCGAGACGACGCTGATGGAAGACACCGAGCGGACGATAAAACTGCTCGATGAGCTCTATGCGCTAGGCCTGCATCTCGCGATCGATGATTTCGGTACCGGTTATTCCTCGCTGAGCGCGTTGCAACAGTTCCCGATCAGCACGCTGAAGATCGACCAGTCCTTTGTCAGGGACGTCGCCTACAACGACGGTGACGCGACAATTGTCAGCACCATCGTACAGATGGGCAGGAACCTGAATATGGATGTCGTCGCGGAGGGCGTCGAGACCGAGGACCAGCTGGCGCTGCTGCAGAAGCTGGGCTGTACCTATGTGCAAGGCCTGCTGTTCGGTGACCCGATGAGTTGTGACAATTATCTCGAGTTATTACTTGCCCAATCCGAGGGAACCGACGAATACCGGGCATTGTTTGCCTGAAACCATCACAGCCTTATTCGCGACTAACCGGAGACGGGTCCCAGCCTTCACCTGCGCTTGGCGAAGTGCTTTAATCGAACCCTCGGAACCGGGACCAGTCAAACCAGGAATTGAGACAACCGTGAAACCAATAATGAAAACTCTTTTGATCCCGACCGCTCTCGTACTGTCGCTGGCGGTCGCACCGTTCGCGATGGCCTGCGACTACCCTGCCCGCGCGAAGATCGTTAGCGGTGCGACGGCGACAAAGGACGAGATGGTCGCGAGCCAGAAGTCCGTCAAGGCGTACATGGCAGCAATGGACGAATACCTGACCTGCCTCGACGAAGAAGAGAAAACAGCCCGTGCTGAACTCGCGGAGGCCGACGCGCAGACGCTCAAGGAACGTGACGAGATGCACACGAAGAAGCACAACGCTGCGGTCGAAGAAATGGAAATAGTCGCGGCCGAGTTCAACGAGCAGGTGCGCGCATACAAAGCGCAAAACAACTAGCAGCGTATTGAAAAAGCCTCAGCCGACGCGATCCGGCGTTGGTTACCAGCGGTACTTGTCGAAATTCTCCGGGTTCGCCCAGTTCTTGGAGTTGTTCCACTCCCGAGGCTGGTTCAACAAATCACTGTCGAAAATAAACGCCGCGCGATCATCGAAGGGATCGATCGGCATAAAACCGAGGGCACGCAGCTCGTTTGTTCTCCAGGCCGCGTTGTCTCCCAGGATCAAAACCCGCCGGCATCCGAGATCCCTCAGACGCGAGATTGCCGGTGCATGCTGCGGCGTCGGGTCGAAAACGAGGCCAAGGTCGAACCTCGTTTTGAATTCGAGCTGCATTACGCTGCCGAACGACACCGGCCCCTTAAGAGTTGCATCGCCCTCAGGCACGGAACCGGAACCGACGACAAGAATGGAGTCGCAGCCGGGCAGCCGCTCAGAGAGCTGCGCGAGAAACTCGGTCGTTATCGTTGTCATCTAAAGGTCGTTGATCTCTTTGCGGAGATCGAACTTGTTTTCGGTAACGATGCGCTCTAGGACCTGGATGCGCTCTTCCAATGCCTCCATTTTTTGCAGCGTGTCGTCACTGACCTCGTTATTGCTTTTTTCTTTTGCTCTTACTTTCAGGTATTTCTCCAGAACGCTCGCGATAGCCACGATCGCGACGATCCAGATAACCATGTGAAATACATTCATCAAGACTCCCTTATCTTGTTTTAACGTCTTTCGAGATCACGAAACTCCCGATCCAGCTGGTAACGCCTCGACGTCACATACTTCTCCAGTCTTGCCAGGCGTCTGTCAAGTGATTTGAAGCGCCCCCTGACGTCACCCATCGTCTGCTTCGGTGAGCTCCTGAGCGACTGCCTGAATTCTTTATCAACAGGCCTCTCGCTCGGTGCCGCGGGTATCAGGATCACCGCAGCAATGTAAGCGAGCACCGTCATTGGCATGGCGAAGATAAACGCCAGGAACGTCAGGAAGCGAGTCGCGCGCAGGTTGAATCCGAAATACTCCGCGACGCCTGCGCAGACACCGCCAAGAATTGCCTTGTCGGAGCTACGCCGCAAATGGGTCCTGGTCGACGAATATTCGCTCATTATCAGCTCCTGTAATCGTGGCGTGACTGTCGCCAGAACTCGAACTCGGCGCGTTCGCCGGAGTAGATCAGCGGCTTCTCACGAATGATCAGTGTGGCGCCGAGGTAGAGGATCACGGTCAGCCAGAAGAACAGCAGCAGCGCGATGACGGCAACCAGTCGTACGGTGCCGATGTGCAGGTCGAACCTGTCGGCGAGCCCGGCACAAACACCAAATATCCAGCCGTTCTCCCGGTCGCGGTAGAGTCCGCGCAAGGGTTCGAGGTCGATATTCCAGGTGTCTTTCTTCATTCCTTATTCCTCCAGTCTCTCGATTCATCGTCGAGGATTCGTTCCAGTGTGTCGATCCGATCCTCGATTCTTCTGGACATCTGCCAGAGATCCTCCAGCATCTGTTCGTCGTCGCCCGATATCTCCCGGCCCTGTTTCCACTTCGTCACGTAATGCAAGACGATGATCAGCGGCAGGCAAATAACCAGGAAGACAATCGCAAGCGCTAGTACTGCGTCACTCATCGCTCAAAACCCTGTTATCAGTGTTCGCCGCCCGATACCTTGCGCTTCAGTTCGTCGAACTCCTTCTGCACAGACTCCTCCGCCTCGAGGCTCGCAAACTCGTGGTTCAGGTTCTTGGGCAGACCTAGGTCATACGCCTCGATACGGCCCTCGACGTCATCGATCCGGCGCGTGTACTGCTCAAATCGCACCATTGCGTCGTCGATCTTGTAGTCGTGAATCTGCTTTCGCGCGGCTAACCGGCTCGACGCCGTCTTGTGCCTGGCAAGCAGCGCCTTCTGGCGAGCCTTTGCGTCCTGCAGCTTTGCCTCGAGCCTTGCGATGTCGTCATTCAGCTTGGCCAGCCCTTCATCGACGGCCATGTAGTCCTGCTTCAGCGCGTCGACGGCAGCCGCTACGCGTGCTTTTTCGACAAGCGCAGCTTTCGCCAGGTCGTCCCGACCTTTGCGTACGGCCAGTTCCGCCTTCTCGTCCCAGTCGCGTAACTCGCGGTCCAGCGACTCGAGCTTGCGGTTCAGATCCTTCTTGTCGGCAATGGAGCGTGCTGCGGCCGACCTGACCTCAACCAGCGTGTCTTCCATTTCCTGGATCATCAGTCGAACGATCTTCTCGGGGTCCTCGGCCTTATCCAGGATCGCGTTGATGTTCGAGTTCACGATGTCACTGAATCGCGTGAAAATTCCCATGTCCATTCCTCTGAGTGTTGATTACAGCCACAGTACTGCAGCTTCCGTGCCAACTTTCCTGGATTTCCTTTAATTCGTTTAAAAACAATTAGTTAAATACTCAGGTCGATCATTGCAACGCAGGATTAAATTGGCAGAAATGACTAATCTTTCGTATATTTAACTACCTATTGGCAAAACTGGCGATTATGAATCGAGACCTGCAGGCGCAGACGATCATTGGTGAGGCCCCCGCCTTCCTCGAGATGCTCGAACACGTATCCCGCGTGGCGCCGCTGAGCAAGCCTGTGCTGGTCGTGGGCGAGCGCGGGACGGGCAAGGAGCTGATCGCGTCGCGACTGCACTTCCTGTCTGATCGCTGGGAGGACACGCTGGTCAAGGTCAATTGTGCCGCGCTGACGGAGTCGATCCTGGAGTCAGAGCTGTTCGGCCATGAGGCCGGCGCCTTCACCGGCGCGATCAAGGCGCACGTCGGTCATTTCGAACGAGCCAACGGCGGCACGCTGGTGCTGGATGAGCTCGCGACCATTTCGCTCCGGGTGCAGGAGAAAATTCTTCGTGCGATCGAGTACGGGGAGATCCAGCGTGTGGGCGGCAGCGACGTGATACGTGTCGATGTACGGATCGTCGGCTCGACGAACGCCGACCTGCGTCAGCTCGCGGCCGATGGCGACTTTCGCCAGGACCTGCTGGACCGGCTGGCGTTCGACGTCATCACGGTCCCGCCGCTTAGGGAAAGAACGGAGGACATTCTGCCGTTGGCGTTTGCCTTCGCGGTCAACATGGCGGCAGAACTTCGGTATGAGTTGTTTCCGGGATTCTCGGCGAAGGCTTCATCCGCGCTTTTGAAGCACGACTGGCCCGGCAATGTTCGCGAACTGAAGAACACGATCGAGCGATCCGTCTACCGCTCCGCGGAACCGCAGGAACCGTTAAAGAGCATTGCTTTCGATCCGTTCGACTCGCCGTTTCAGCTGGCGGAGGCAGCGCGTGTGACGCCCCGCCCTGCGACACGTCGTCGCCCGCCGCTGCTCCCGATGGACCTGACGGATCGCATGCGGGAGAGCGAGAAGGAGTGCATCGAGGCGGCGATGAGCCGGGCTCGGTTCAACCAGAAGATTGCGGCGGACCTGCTAGGCCTGACCTACCATCAGCTGCGCGGGAAGCTGAAGAAGCACGATATCGATACGCGACCGGAATAATCCGTCCGCTACTACCGACTTCCGGATCGGAGCCGCCGACATACGCGTGTGCGGCTTACGACTCGTCCCGATACCGGCGGACGTAGATCGCGGCCGTCGTGAACAGGCCGCAGACGATCAGGCCCGCCCAGAGGCTCAAGCTGCTCAGGAACTTCCCGAGGTCGATGATGCCCAGCAAGCTGATCATGTTCTCATCGAAGGGCATGTCCTCCAACTCGAACATCGCGAAGGTGTTGTCGCCGATGTTGAACAGCGGCAGCGAAGCCGTGCGCTCGAAAAAGGCGCTGGCGAGGAATGCCGTCCCGAATACGATTTTTTCGATCATCGGCAGGACGAACAGCGGCAGAAACGCAATCAGCAACGGCATGCGCTTGGCCCAGGCGGAGACGAACAGATACCAACCGACAAACGGCGACAACCAGATCGGCAGTGCCAGTACGAAGATCAGCGTGCCGCCCCAGATATCGACGAGGTCGAGGGCCTGCCAGATCAACAGCCCGGCATTGCCGCCCTCGGCGTTGAGCCAGATGCTCGCGAAAATCAGGCTCAGGATCTGCGTGACGGCGATGGCCGCGAAAGTCACCAGCGGTATGACGACGATCGCGACAAGGAGCTTGGACAGCACGGTTTCCGCATCCGTTACCGGCAGCGAGCGCCAGAACAGGATGCTCTTGTCTTTTCTCTCGGCATACAACGAATCGAGGCTGTAGAAGATCGTGAGGATCCACATGGCGACGACGAAGATCGAACCCAGGCCGGCAACGAAGCCGGTTATCATCGCCTTGTGCGCCTCGGGCGGCAGCTCGTTTGCGCCCATCATTGCGAGATCGACCGACGCGCCCAGCGCCGAGATTGCAACCTGGCCGGTGAGCGCCAGCAGCAACATGACGATGGCGATCGCGGCGGGCGTGATGTAGATCGAACGGTGCTCCCAGATCTCACGCTTGATCAAGGCTAGCTGGTTACCCATCATGCTGACGCTCCCTTGACCTTGGCGACGAATAGATCGGCGATCGACGGTGTGTGGAGCTCGCCGAGCTCGGCCAGCAGGCTCCTGTCCGTGCCTTCGAACAGCATAACCTTCTTGCCGAACACGTCGCGTTCGTGAATCGGTTTGTAGCTCCGTGCCTTCTCGGCGTTTGCGCCGCTGGCAAGCAACTCGACGTAGCTCTCGGACACGGTCTCCATTGGCGCGTCGAGCAGGATCTTTCCGTCCACGATAAACATGACGTCGGTCAGAATATTCTCGATCTCTTCGACCTGGTGAGTCGTCACGAGGATGGTCCGCTCTTCGTCGAAGTAGTCCGCCAGCAGGTTGCTGTAGAACTCCTTCCTGAAAATGATATCGAGGCCAAGCGTCGGTTCGTCGAGGACCAGCAGCTTCGCATCGATCGCCGCGATGATCGACAGATGCAGCTGCGTCACCATGCCTTTGGAGAGCTCGCGAACCTTCTTGTCGTGTTTGACCTTCGTTCGCGACAGTAACTCCTCGGCGCGCGGGCGAGAGAAGTTCGGGTGCACGGCTTCGACGTAGTCGAGCAACTGGGACACGCGAATCCAGCGCGGCAGGACGGCGACGTCGGCGATGAAGCAGATGTTCTGCATCAGTTCCTTACGCTGCTTGAACGGGTCGAGTCCGAGCACGGAAAGATCGCCGTCGCAATCGGTCAGTCCCAGCAGCGCCTTCAGGAGCGTCGTTTTGCCGGCGCCGTTCGGGCCAATCAGGCCGAGGATGCGGCCTTTCTCGATAGAAAAACTGACGTCATCGACGGCACGCGTACTCCCGAAGTGCTTCGATACGTTTCGAGCGGTAACCAGGCTAGTCATTATTGTTCTCCGGTCCTTCTGCCTTGCCTCTGCTTGCGAGTAGCTCTTCGCTGCTGAGTCCGAGTCGTTCAATGGTTTCGACGATCTTTGGCCATTCGACGTCGATAAACTTCTGCCGCTCGTCTTTCATGAGCCGCTTCCGCGCGCCCTCAGTGACGAACATACCGCGACCGCGCTTCTTCTCGACCAGCCCCTCGTCAACCAGTTCCTGGTAGCCCTTGAGCACGGTCAGCGGGTTCAGGCGGTACTCCGCAGCCACGTTTCGAACCGACGGCAACGCATCTCCGTCGCCGAGAATATCTTCGAGAATCATCGTGATTACCCGATCGCGCAGTTGCCGATATATCGGCTGGTCTTCATTCCACTTCGGATCCATCTGGACTCCGGATGCGGCAAAGCTCACCCGCGGTGACCTTGACTCGCAGCAATTAAAAAGGCGCCGATCCAAAAGGATCGGCGCGGAAGGTCCGTCGCTACTTTACTCGCCTTTCTGACGGAATTTGAACACTTAGACGCCATTAACGCTCCAGCCCGCTGCTGGCAGCGACTGATTCGAAATTTGATGCCGGAACGTCTGCAACCGAATCGGTCCGGACGAGCACCTGGCCATGGACGATAGCCACCAGCATCAGCAGCATCACAGCAAAACTGATGACCTCGCTGATTTTTTGCTTGATGAACGCCTGCATAGCCGATTCTCCTGTTAGTGAAGTGGTGTTGTAGTCAACTATAACACTAAACAGGTTTCGCGCAAGGTTTTTTTGAGCAAAAGAACCCTTTTTTCGCGATGCCTGCGTTATTAACTGGCAGGAAGACCGGTAAAACCTATTAAAAACAATTGATTAGACTGAAGAGAGTGCGATCGTAAGTGACCGAGACGAGACTCACCAGCCCGTCCCTGGGTACGGCAACCGCCGGGAAGTGCACGAAGATCCCGACAGGTCTGTGCAAGCGCGGAGGACTGGCCTATCCTCCCAGCATGGCCCGGACAGAGGACAGCGCTCTGATGCTGCGATACGCGCAGGACGGCGACGTCGAAGCATTCGAGACACTTTACCGACGCCACAAGGACCCCGTCTTTCGCTATCTGAAGCGACACTGTCGACACACGGAGACCGCCGAGGACCTGTTCCAGGAGGTCTGGGGCAAGATCATACGGTCCCGCGAAAACTACAGGCCAACGGCCAAGTTCACGACCTTTCTTTATCGCGTAGCACACAACTGCTTCATCGATTTCCTGCGGCGCAACAAACGGCACGAGGGCGGCGTGGAATTCAACGAGCAGCTGCACGAAGCCGATGGCAGGAGCCTCGATGACGAGGCCGAACGCAACCTCGCGCGACGGCGACTCGAGAAAGCCCTGGTCGACTTGCCGGACGAACAGCGGGACACGTTCCTGTTGTATGAAGAATGCGGCCTGTCCCTCGACGAGATCGCCTCAGTGACCGAGAGCAATCGCGAAGCGGTAAAGAGCCGGCTTCGATACGCGAACCAGAAACTGAAAGCGGCGATCGGTGTTAAGGAGCGAACGTCATGAGCGAAGATCGCGGACAAGACATGCCGGGCGACGAGCGATTGAGCGAGGCGTACCGGGAGCTGTCAACCGAACAGACCAGTGCGCAGCTGGACAGGACGATTCTCGAAATGGCGAGAGCCGGCTCACCGAAGAAGAGCCTGTCGCGACTGCTGGCCATCAAGCCGCTCGCCTGGACGGCGACGGTCGTTCTCACCGTGTCGGTGGTTTATCAGCTGCAACAGCAGGAAGCCCTGGACACGATGATCTTCGAGGAAGACGTCGCTGTGGAAATGGAGCCGGCCGCCGTTGTTCCGATACCTGAAGCCGACAGCTCAACTTCCGCGGACATGTCGTCATTTGCACCCGCTGCCGGCGCACGTTCCAAGCTGCAGGAAGTCGAGGCGATGATGATCGAGCAGGACGCGGCCGACACCAGTTTGCAGCAGCCCGCTGAACGTGGCCTCGCCGTCGAGCTTGGCGGGATGCAACGCGCTTCTCAACCTCGCTTCTGCGACGAAACCGAGGTCGCCGATGCCAGCAGCTGGTACCAGTGCATCCTGCGGCTTGAGGAAGAGGGAAAACTCGACGAGGCGGCGTCCGAGCGAACGAGGCTGTTCTCTGAATTCCCGGATTTTCAAGTGCGATAAACCGCTATACGGGTGACCATGCCAAGCATTCGGACGGATGCTAGAATTCGGCGCGAAGGCGCCGCTTGCGCGCCAGCCAACAGGAAAACACCGTCATGAAATCACCCGTTCGCGTCACGATCACCGGAGCGGCTGGCCAGATTGGCTATCAGCTCGCGTTTCGAATTGCTTCTGGCCAGATGCTCGGCTCAGACCAGCCCGTCATTCTCCAGTTGCTCGAAATTCCCCCGGCGCTCCCGGCGCTGCACGGCGTCGTCATGGAGCTCGACGACTGCGCATTCCCGACGCTCGCCGGCGTCGTCGCCTCGGACGATCCGAACGTCGCCTTCAAGGACGCCGATTACGCGTTGCTGGTCGGAGCCCGACCGCGCGGTCCCGGCATGGAACGAAACGACCTGCTGGAGGCGAACGCGGCGATATTCTCGGTACAGGGCAAGGCGATCAATGACCACGCCAGCCGCGACATCAAGGTACTCGTGGTCGGCAACCCGGCGAACACCAATGCGCTGATCGCGAGCAGCAACGCGCCCGACATCCCGGCCGCGAACTTCACCGCGATGACCCGTCTGGACCACAACCGGGCCATGGCGCAGCTGGCGGCGAAGACGGACAGCCACGTAAACGACATCGAAGGCATGATCATCTGGGGCAATCACTCGGCAACGCAGTACCCGGATATTCATCACGCCACCGTTGGCGGCGACGCAGCCGCGTCACTGGTTGACGAACAGTGGCTGGTCGATGACTTCATTCCAACCGTCCAGCAGCGCGGCGCGGCTATCATCAAGGCCCGCGGCGCCTCCTCGGCGGCCTCCGCCGCCTCGGCCGCCATTGACCACATCCACGACTGGGCGCTGGGCACGGGCGACCAGTGGGTCTCCATGGCCGTACCGTCGGACGGGAGCTACGGCATCGAGCCAGGCGTCATCTACTCCTACCCGGTGCGTTGCGACAGCGGCAGCTACACGATCGTCGACGGCCTTGAAATCAGCGACTTCAGCCGGGCGCGAATGGAAGCTACGGAGCAGGAATTGCGCGAGGAGCGCGCGGCCATCGAAGGGCTGCTCAAATCGTGACGGACTTCTACCGGACGGTCTAAAAAGGGGCTCCTCTGAGGGCCCTGAAACCGGCTGCAAAATACGTTAAATACTCAATGGCGCGCCTCGCAGGCGGGTGTTAGGGTTGAGGGGTTAATCCTTAACTTGAGGTGCACTCAGTGCTCGCAGTCAGCCTTTTCTGGTTCCTGCTCTTCGTCGGCGGGGGCCTGTTTCTCGCGTACCAGCGAATCGACCTAAAGACATCAACGTTCCTTACGGGCGCGGCGCTCGTTGCCTACACCTTCCTCGGTGACGGCGGCTTCCTGTGGCTGCTCCTGTTGTGGGCGGCATTCGGGCTTATGGTCTTGCCGAACATCGTGGACTTCAGGCGCGAGAAAATCACGAAACCGCTGCTCGATGTCTACCGGACGATGCTGCCGTCGATGTCCGATACGGAACGGGAGGCGCTCGAGGCTGGCAATGTCTGGTGGGACGGCGAGTTGTTCTCGGGGATGCCGAACTGGGACCGTTTGCTCAGCTATCCGGCGCCGAGACTCTCCGAAGAAGAACAGGCCTTTATCGACGGTCCGTGCGAGGAGCTCTGTCGCATGCTCGACGAGTGGGACATCTGCCACGAAAAGGCTGACATGCCCAAAGAGGTCTGGGACTTCATCATCAAGCATCGCTTCTTCGCAATGATCATCCCGAAACGCTACGGCGGCCTTGAGTTTTCCGCTTACGCCAATGCCTGCGTGACGATGAAACTGGCGGGCCGGAGTTCGACGGCCTCATCGACGGTCGGTGTGCCGAATTCGCTCGGCCCCGCCGAGTTGCTGTTGCATTACGGCACCGAGGAGCAAAAAGACCGCTACCTGCCGGGCCTCGCGGACGGCAGTGAGATCCCGTGCTTCGCGCTGACCTCGCCGCAGGCCGGGTCCGACGCCGCATCGCTAATCGATTCCGGCGTCGTCTGCAAAGGCATGTGGGAAGGTGAAGAGATCACCGGCATCAGGCTGAATTGGGACAAGCGCTATATCACGCTGGCCCCGGTCGCGACTGTCCTGGGGTTAGCGTTCAAGCTCTACGACCCGGACCACCTGATCGGAGAAAAAGACGACTACGGCATCACGGCCGCGCTGATCCCGACCAACACCGAAGGCGTGACCATCGGTCGCCGTCACTACCCGCTAACGATCGCCTTCCAGAACGGCCCGACATCGGGCAAAGACGTTTTCGTGCCCTTGGACTACATCATTGGCGGGCCCGAGATGGCCGGCAAGGGCTGGAAGATGCTGGTCGAACTGCTGTCAGTCGGCCGCGCGATCACGCTGCCTTCGACAGCCGCCGGCGGTGGCCAGGCGGCAGCCTTTGCGACCGGCGCCTACGCCGTCATACGCAAGCAGTTCAATACGTCGATCGCCAACTTCGAAGGCATCGGCGAAGCACTGACGCGGATCGCCGGCAATGCTTACATCATGAACTCGGCCGTTGCGGTCACGGCTGGCGCCATCGACAAGGGCGAGAAGCCGGCGGTGCCCTCGGCGATTCTGAAGTACCACTGCACCGAACTCGGCCGCAAGGTGTCCAACGACGCGATGGACGTACACGGCGGCAAGGGCGTCATGATGGGCCCGAATAACTATCTCGGCCGGAACTACATGGCAACGCCAATCGCCATCACCGTGGAAGGTGCCAACATCCTGACCCGCAGCCTGATTATCTACGGCCAGGGTGCGATTCGCTGCCACCCGTTCGTGCTGCGCGAGTTGCACGCCGCCGCGGACGAGGATACGGACCAGGGCCTGATCGAGTTCGATGACGCGCTGTTCGGCCATATTGGCTACGCGATCAGCAACATGGCGCGTGCCTTCACGATGGCGCTGACGCATGCGAAATTCAGCAAGGTGCCACTAAACACGCCAACGCGTCGTTTCTACCAGAACATCAACCGCTACAGCGCCGCGTTCGCCCTCGCCTCTGACTTCGCGATGCTGACCCTGGGCGGCGCATTAAAGAAGAAAGAGCTGCTGTCGGCGCGTCTCGGCGACGTCTTGAGCTCCATCTATCTCGCCTCCTGCGTGCTGAAACACTTCGAAGACCAGGGCCGACGCGCCGTCGACCTTCCGCTCGTCGAGTGGTCAGTACGAACGCTGATGTACCAGGCACAGGAAGCGTTGCACGCCTTCTTGCGGAACTTCCCGAATCGCTGGGTCGCAGGATTCCTGCGTGTGCTGATCTTCCCGCGCGGTCGGACGTACTCGGCGCCGTCGGATGAAATCTCGGCGCAGATCGTCAAGCTGATCACAATGCCCGGCGAAGCCCGCGACCGGCTCAGCGAACTGGCGTACACGACGCTCGAGCCCGGTAACCCGCTCGGCCTGCTCGAAGAGGCCCTGCAGATGTCACTGGAGATGGAGCCGCTCGAGAAACGCCTGCGACAGGCGTATCGAGAAGGGCTCCTCAAGTCCGAGTACGTTGGCAGGCAGATTGATGAGGCCGCCAAGGCCAGCGTGATCAACGACGAGGAAGCGGCGAAGCTGCGCATCTTCCACGACAAGGTGCTGGCGCTGCTCGCGGTGGATGACTTCGCACCGGAAGACCTGGCGCGCACACAGACGCCGCCGGCACCGGTGACGCCAGCGGCAACGAAGAAGAAGGCGGCGCCGAAGAAGGCGGCCAAGCGGAAGAAGGCGCCGCGCAAGAAGACGGCAGCAAAGAAAGTGAGGAAAGCGGCCGAAGACTGACGGCATGACGCGCCGGCAGGGGCCAATACTCGAGACCGCGATCGTCGTCGACAATGAGGCGGCGGTCGAGCTCGAGGCCTGGCTGGCCGACTACCTGTCTGCCTACCGCAGCGATGCGGGCATCGTCGATGTCCAGCTGTTCACAGCGGCCGCCGAAGAGCGCTCGTCCTACGTCGCCCAGTTCTCATTCGAGTCCGACGAGGCCATCGATGAATTCATGGCCGGCCGACTGGCGAGCCTCGAACGCGATATCGACGACGCGGCCGCCGACGAGGCCATTTCGCATAGCACGAGGGTGCTGCGCGAGGACCGGAGCCAGAATATTCCTGGCGAAGACTTTTGCCTCAACTGCGGGGCGCCGCTCAGAGGACAGTACTGCGCCCAGTGCGGCCAGCGTTCGCAGAGCCGCCTCATCAGCTTGTGGGAATTGATCAGCGACGCTTTCGGCGACCTGTTCGAGCTCGACTCGCGGCTCTGGAAAACACTGGGCCCTCTCCTGATCCGCCCGGGCCGACTGACGGCCGACTACCTGCAGGGCAAGCGGGCGCGCTTCATGCCGCCGTTTCGCACCTACCTCGTACTCAGCCTGTTGTTCTTCGTCGTCGCCTTTTTCGATCCGCGCGAGGATCTGGCCATCCTTTACGTCGACGAATCGGTACCGGAGCAGTCTGCCGGCGCGGGCGAGAATTCCGACGCCTCCGAGGAGGAACCGGACTTCAACGTCACCGTCGGCGGCGATCCGGTCGGGGAAGGCAACTGCCAGATCGACGATGAGGACATGGCCGACATTCCATCGTGGCTGCGCAGCCGGCTAACGAAGCAGCGCCTGACGCACATCTGCGAGAAGGCAACCATGGACGACGGCCAGCAGTTGCTCGAGAACGTCATCGACAACATCCCCGCCGCGCTGATCGTTTTGCTGCCGCTCATGGCTTTCGCGCTGAAAGCGCTGTACCCGTTATCGCGCCGCTACTACGTCGAGCACCTGCTCTTCTTCGTGCACTTTCACGCGTTCTTCTTCCTGTTGCTTACGCTGCAGATACTCTGGGTACGCACGATTGCGATGCTGAACTTGAATGAGGCAGTTGGCGTGCTGCCCGTCATCGTGTCGTCGTTCTACATACCCATCTACCTCTTCAAATCGATGCGACGGGTGTATGGCCAGGGCTTTTTCCTGACACTGCTCAAATACCTGGTATTGCTGGCCGTGTACGTGGCCGGATTTGCCGCGATCATGCTGGGCGCTTTCGCGATCGCCGCCTTCTCGATTTGAGCACCCTATTTGACTTGAGCCGCGGCCGCGCCTTCTAATTACGAGTCTTAAAGCACGAGGAATCCTCATGTCCAGAACAATGCCCGTACTAGCCGCCGCCTTCCTGGTTCTGTCGGCGTGTTCGTCCGAGACCAACACACCGCCCGAAGAACCGGCGGCAGACGACGTTGCCGAAACCGTGAGCGAGGCCGCCAGCGAGACCGAGAGCGCGCCGGTTGCACTGCCGCGCAGCGCCTCCCCTGACGGTGCCCGCGTATTTTTCATAACGCCGGCGGACGGCGACACGGTCCAGAGCCCCGTCAATATCGAGTTCGGGATCGAAAATATGGAGGTCGCGCCGGCAGGTCAGGACACGATGCACTCCGGTCATCACCACCTGATCATCAACGCAGAGCTGCCGGCGTTCGACCAGCCGATCCCGGCGGACGACAATTACCGCCATTTCGGGGACGGCAGCACCAGCACCAGCCTGGAGCTCGAGCCCGGCACCTACAAGCTGCAGATGATCCTCGGAGACTATCTCCACATACCGCACGATCCGCCGATTTATTCCGACCCGATCACGATTACCGTGGAATAACAGTTGAGTGCCCTCCTCGGGCCATCTAAAATCCGGCCCCGAGGAAGTTCGAACGCTCATGAGTAACACGAAACCCCAGATCGGCATCAGCGGCCTCGCCGCGTACGTGCCCCCCTATCGAGTCTGGCTCGAAGACTGGTGCGACTGGACCGGGCAGCAATGGCCGAAGATCCGCGACGTCGTTGGCCGTAGTTTCCGCGTGCGCGGGCCGGAACAAAGCGTCTACACGATGGCGGCTACCGCCGTCATGCGCCTGATCGACCAGTACGATGTCGACCCGACACGGGTGAAATTCTTGGGCCTGGGCACGGAGTCCAGCGCCGACAACTCGGCCGGTGCGATCATCATCAAGGGTATGATCGACCGCGCGCTCGAGGAGCGCGGACTGCCGCCGATCTCGCGGAGCTGCGAGGTGCCTGAATTCAAGCACGCCTGCCTCGGCGGTGTTTACGGCATGAAAGGGGCCATTCGCCACCTGGCGCTCGACGGCGCCGGCAGCCAGGCGATCGTCGTCTGCGCCGACATTGCCGAGTACGCGCTCGGCAGCAGCGGCGAACCCACGCAGGGCGCGGGCGCCGTGGCCATGCTTCTGGAGGAAGACCCCAAGCTCGCGGTGGTCGACCTGATTGGCTCCGGATCCGCCTCGGACTACCGGGTCATGGACTTCCGCAAGCCGATGCTCCGGTTCAAGTCGCAGGCCAATACGGATACGCACCACGTCCAGGACTTCCCGGTCTTCAACGGCAAGTACTCGACCACCTGCTACGTCGACGAGACGCTGCACGCGCTGGAAGACATGTACTTAAAGCGCGGCCTCTCGCCCGCTGAATACCTTCGCTCGCTCGATACGGTTTTCATGCACCGCCCATACCGGCGCATGCCGGAAACCGGCTGGGCGATCTCCTACCTGTTTGCGCTGTCGACGGGCGACGACGCCGACCGCGCCGAGCTGGCATCGTATTGCTATGAATCCGGCCTCGATCCGCAGGAGGTCGTCGACGAAATGGCGAACAAGCCCTCTGTCGCAAGGCTAGCCAACATGGACGAACACCAGCGGGAAGCCTATCCGAAGTCGATGGCCGTTTACCGGGCATTCCGTGCGTCCCGGCACTACCGTCGCGAAATCCTGGACAAACTCTCGCTCGGCAGTGACACGATGCTGGACCTCGGCAACCTGTACACGGCAGCACTGCCGGCATGGATGGCCGCCGGTTTCGAACAGGCGCTGGACGAAGACAGCCTGAAGGCCGGTGAAGAAATCCTGACGCTGGGCTACGGATCGGGCGACGCCGCCGAAGTGATCCCTTTCTACGTAGCGGATGGCTGGCGGGAAGCGTCTGCTGCCATCGAGTTTTCCAGGGCGATGACGCCCGTCATTGATTTAGACGAGAAACAGTACATCGCGATGCACGAAGGCGGTCGACCGGAGGGAATCAACTACGTCCCCAACCGTGAGTTCGTCATAGCCGGCGTCGGTCATCACCAGGATCGGCACTTCACCGACTACGGCATCGAATACTACCGCTACGCTTCCTGAGCCGGCGCTCCGGGCTAGATGTATCGCGCGAGCACGTCGCTGTGCTCATCCATCAGGGTCCGCCACTCCAGCTTGAACCAGGGCGTATAGCGGTCCGGATCGTTCTGCAGCAGATCCGCCATCGACCCTGCGGGAACGAATCTCACCGCCTCGATCTCGTTGGCGTTCGGCACGACCTTGTCGTCGACCCTGCCGACGAATACGTGGCACAGCTCGTGTTCCGATCCCGCCTCGCTGTAGTTCGCCTGGTACTGGAAGCGGTAAACGTATTCGAGCTCACTCTCGAGATTCAGTTCATCGTCGAGACGCCTGCGCGTGGCGACCTCCATCGACTCACCGACGCGTGGATGGCTGCAACAGCTGTTGGACCAGAAGCCGGGCCAAAGCCGCTTGTCGCGTCCTCGTTGCTGCAACAGCAGTTCACCGTTGGCGTTAAAGAGGAACACCGAGAATGCGCGATGCAGCCGTCCGTCGCCATCGTGGGCGGCCGCCTTCGACAGCTGTCCGACGGGATTGTCGTCACTGTCGACCAGTATCAGCTCTTCGGCCTCTGACGAGACGATTCGATTTGCGCTTTGCATGAATAGTGTAGGTGCTTTATGAGACCGTCAATTCTATACAGTCGAAACCGGCATGGCGAAGCGCGGCGGCAACCTCACCCTGGCGATCCGGACACAGGGCAACGATAGACCCGCCCCCGCCCGCGCCTGTCAGCTTTGCGCCGAGGGCGCCGGCGCGCCGCGCCGTAGCGACCATGCGCTCGAGCTCGGGCGTAGACACCTCAATCGCATTCAGGAGCCCGTGCGCGACGTTCATCAACTGCCCGAGCTCCACCAAGTGTCCGGCCGCCATGGCATCGGCGCCGGCCAGCGCCAGCGCGTCGATTTCGTCGAAGATCATCGGGTAACGGGAGCCGTCGAGCTCCGAGCGGCGCCGTACCCCTGCCACGACCTCATGCGTCAGCCCTCGCTGGTGGCCGCTGGCCACGACCAGATCCATCGGCTCTGCCGGGTGCAGCTCACGGATCTTAAGCCCCTTCTTGCGCTGGAATAGCAGCGGCTTGGCATACGTCGATACGGTGTTGTCGACGCCGGACGGCGTGCCGTGCGCGAGCTTTTCACACTCGTACGCGATGCGGTTCACCTCCTTGTCGTCGAGGCCGAGCTTTAAGGCCGAGTCAAATCCTCGAACGACCGCAACGGCGACCGCCGCCGATGAGCCAAGACCCATCGCGCGCGGCAGCGACGAGCGTATGACGACGCGGTAGTGGCGATCCTCGACGCCGAGCTCGCGGATGACGCAGCGAATCGCGCTCGCGGCGCCCTCGTCCGCTGCAGGATCCGCCGATAATTCGACCCGCGCCCTCCAGTCGGGCACCTCGACGGTCGTGCGTCCCTCCGCTTTCTCGACTCGCGCGTAAACGGCGTCGCGAACAGGGACTGCGAGGGCGTGCTTGCCGTAGACGACGGCGTGCTCTCCCAGCAGTATCACCTTGCCGGCGGCTGACGCGCCCGGCTTTGAGTCCGCCCGCTCGCGCGCCCTCAGCTCTTCGAGGATTTCCGCCGCTTTCCAATCCTTGATCTCGCCGCTCGCGACCAGCTTCGCGCTGGCCTCATCGAAGAGGTGCGCCGGCGTCCCCGCACCGGCGACGAGGCTTCTTGCATGCAGTCGCATGTGGCCGTGCTGTATGCCACTGCTCGCGAGCGCACGGAGCGCGGCGAAGTTCTGCGCGAGACCGACGGCGGCCATCAGCTTCGCCAACTCGCCGGCCGAGCGAACGCCGGTCATCGCCAGCGCCATCTCGGCGGCCGGGTTGGCGGCCAGCGTGCCGCCCACCGTCCCGACCTTGAGTGGCAGGCAGATCTCGCCGTGCAGGTCGCCGTCATCGCTGACGGTCCACGAGGTCAGCGGCTGATAGCGGCCGCTGGAGGCCGCGTAGGCATGCGCGCCCGCCTCGATCGCTCGCCAGTCATTACCGGTCGCGATCGCCAGTGGATCAATGCCGTTCATGATGCCCTTGTTGTGCGTCGTCGCGCGGTAGACGTCGGCGCGGGCGATGTCATTCGCCAGCACAATCGCGTCCCTGAGTTCCGTTCCGGACCGGCCGGTCGCCAGCAACATCGATAGCGGATACGTCACGCTCGCAGTTACGAGCGAGCGGTCCGCCAGGTTCGACAGGATGCGCATCGCGATTTCGCCACCGCTGATCGCGGCGATGTCGGGTGCGATTGCCTCGCAGATCGTGTTGACCAGGTTCGCGCCCATGGCATCGCAGGTGTCGACCAGCACCGTAACCGTGACGGCCGGCTCACCGTCTGGCAGTTCGAGTTCGCGGAACTCGATATCGTGCACGCCGCCGCCGCGCTCAGCCAGCCGCGGGTGCACGGCCCTGGCGGCGTTCAGCAGCTTGTCGCGCTCGGCCTCGAGGCACTGCATTGCGAAGCGCGCGTCCGACAGTTCGCTGACGTGCACCTGCCCGGCCAGCAGCGATTCGTCGCAGTGCGCATGGAATCCGCCGGTGCGGTGCGCAAGACGCGCCGCGGCGGACAACCCGGCGACGATCGAGGGCTCCTCGACGACCAGCGGGACGATGTAGTCCTGCTCGTTGACGATGAAGTTGGGCGCGACGGCGAACGGCAGCGCGAAACAGCCGACGACATTCTCGATCACCTTGTCGGCCGCCGTCGGGGAGATCAGGTGGCGGCCGTCCCGGAGCGCATCCGCGGACGCCTCATCGAGCCATCCCTGCTCCTGCAGCACGTCGATACGCTCTGACACGCTCATGCGGTACAGGCCGCGAACTCTGGATCCCTTCATGTCCGTCATTGCGACACACGGGCGCCCAGCGGGTCAAGCTCGATATCGAGCGGTCGAAAGCTTAGGGATTCGGCAACCGACGAAAACACCTCCACGCTCATGCGATCGCTGCCAAACACGACGCCGATATCGCCGCCGCCGGCTCCACTCGGCTTGTACACGAGCTCGAGCTCTCTCGCCGACTCCGCCATCCGGTCGTGGCCGGCGCCAAAGATGTCGAGCGCGTGGGCATCGCTGAAACGCTCGAGTGTCTCGACGTAACGCCTGAGCTCGGCGAGGATCGACTCCGCATGCGACGTTCTCCAGCGCTCGACGAGCCTCGTTGAGGCCTCGACGAGGTCGAGACGCGTCGGGTCCTTCGTCGACGAATCGAGACGCGCTATCCGCTCGCGCGTGTCTGCGGAGACGCCGGAGTAGTAGAAGCAGGCATGCAAATCCTCGGGCCAGTC
The DNA here is from genome assembly GCA_030066655.1 of Woeseiaceae bacterium. Taxonomy (GTDB): domain Bacteria; phylum Pseudomonadota; class Gammaproteobacteria; order Steroidobacterales; family Woeseiaceae; genus UBA1847. The sequence continues at coordinate 19,588 of JASJBE010000004.1, forward strand.
CAGCAACAGCCAGCCCGACTCCCCCATCCGGTATTCGATCAGCCCGCCGGCCAGGGCTGCGGCCACATCGACGCCCGATCCGCTGCCACCCTGGAACTCGCGATGACCGCCCGCGGCCGCGACCATCGGGTGCGAGTCCTGCTCATCACACTCGGACAGCGCGAATGCGAGCGCGGCCGACAACGCGGCGCTGGACCCCAGGCCGAGCTTGTCTCCGCTATCGCGATCGCGGAACGCCTCGGTGTCGAGCGTGAAACGACAGGGGTCAGTCAGGCGAGAGCCGCCGGCGTTCAGTACCGCCTCGAATAATGCGTAGTCGTCGCCGCCCTCGAGCCAGCGAAGCCCCGAGCGAGCGATCGTGAAACGACCGATCGTCGACGAGAAACCGGGCGCTTCGACGACATGATGGTCCTCTTCGCCGGGTTCGACGCGGACAACGGCGCGTCGATTCACGCCCATGACGACGGCGGGCGCACCATCGAGCACGGCGTACTCACCCGAGAGGACCGCCTTACCGGGCGCGCTGGCGAGGATCGAGCGGCTCATTTATGTAAGCCTTGCACCTTCGCCGAGACCGCTCGTAAGGATATCCCGCACGCCATCGGTCGCACTCAGCGCAGCTTCGACCGTTGCTGTGTCGGCCGGGTCGCAAACCGCTTTCACCTGTGGGCCGGCATCGATCGTGAAGAACACGGCGACACCGTCGGACTGCAGCTGCCGAATCGTTTGCAGACAGGCCAGCGTGGCATCGTTCCAGTACACGATTGCCGGTCTCGACGACCACATGACGGAGTGCATCTTGAGGCAGTTGTGTTCCGCGATCGACGCGAGCGCGGAAAAGTTCCTCGACGCAATCGCATCGCGGGCGCTGGCAAGGTCGTCGGGCTGGTCGCTGACCCAGCGATCATAGAAGGGCGATGTCTTGCGGCTGATCTCCATCGCCTCCGTGGAGCCAACGGGTTTCGGCCCGGTGGCGGTAACGGCGACGACCACGTCCAGCGGCCAGTCGTCGGCCGACAGGAGTTCGCCGACGACGACGGCGTCACCGCTGTTCTCGAGCTCGACGAAGCCCCCGTAGAGCGATCGCGCAGCGCTGCCGGAGGCCCGCCCGGCAAGGTTGGCGAGCTCGCCGACGGACCGCTCGATCCCCATCGCTGCGCTCGCCGCCACGACAATCGCAGCAAAGGACGAGGCTGATGACGCCAGTCCCGCCGCGATCGGGAAGTTGCACTCACTGATGATTCTGGCCTTCGGGCGATCACCACCCGCGGCAATATCCAGCGCGTTGCTCAGTCTCGGCAGGAGCTTGTCGTTCGGCTCGTCGTTGAGGTGCAGCACGTCCTGTTCGAGCCCGTCGTCGAAGTCCACCGTCATGCGGGTGTAAAGGTCAGACAACGTAATCGAGATCGATCCGACAGCGGGGAGATTCAGCGCCGTATCGCGTTTTCCCCAGTACTTGATGAGGGCAATATTGGGTTGGGCGGTCGCCGTTGCCCGCATGATTCTGTCCGCTTGCGAAAGCCCGCGATTATAGCCCACCGGGACTCGGGTAGCCGCAGCCAATCGTGTACGCTACGCCCTCTGCGAGGAGATAGTGTTGTTTGACGAGCGCATCAGGGAATACACACAGCGAATAAACGACCGGCTGGACGACGCTTTGCCCGGCGGCCGGCAACCGCCCGAGCGCTTGCATGAGGCGATGCGCTACGCGGTCTTTAACGGCGGCAAACGTGTCCGCCCGCTGCTCGTGTATGCCACCGGCGAGAGTCTCGGAGTCGACGCCGAGCTTCTCGACGCGCCGGCCGTCGCAATCGAACTGATACACGCGTTCTCACTCGTGCACGACGACCTGCCCGCGATGGATGATGACGACCTGCGTCGCGGGCAGCCCACCGTGCACCGCAAATTTGACGAGGCAACTGCAATACTCGCCGCCGATGCCCTGCAACCGCTGTCCTTCGCGGTTCTGGCGCGGGCGGACGGGATTGCCGCGACCAGCCGGCTCGCGCTGATCGACATCCTCGCCACGGCCTGTGGCTCACTCGGTATGACCGGCGGACAGTCACTCGACCTGGATGCAGAGGGCAAGAAGCTGAGCCCCGCCGACATCGAGACAATGTTTGCGCTCAAGACCGGCGCACTGATCGAGGCGTCCGTAATGTCGGCGGCGACGCTGTCACCGGCGATCGATAAAGACGAGCGACTGGCCATCCGGACATTCGCGGAGTCGCTGGGCCTGGCTTTCCAGATCAAGGACGACATCCTGGACGTCGAGGGCGACACCGAGGTCATCGGCAAACCGGCCGGCAGTGACGAAAAACTCGACAAGTCCAGCTATCCCGCGATCGTCGGGCTGGAAAAGTCGCATGAGCGATGCAACGAGCTCATGAGTTCCGGGCTGGCCGCTATCGACCGTTTCGGCGAGTCGGCCGAGCCCTTGCGCTGGCTGGCGCATTTTATCGTGGAGCGTCGCAACTAGTGGATCAGCGATGCGTCCTGCACGTGGATATGGATGCGTTCTATGCATCGGTCGAACAGCGCGACAACCCGGAGCTGCGCGGCAAGCCCGTCGCCGTCGGTGGAACCAGTAACCGGGGCGTCGTGGCCGCGGCCAGCTACGAGGCCCGAGAGTTCGGCGTGCGCTCCGCCATGCCGATCCGCGAGGCGCTTCGCCGCTGTCCGCAACTCGAACGCGTGAAACCGCGCATGAACGTCTACAGGGAGGTATCGAAACAGGTCTTCGATGTGTTTCGTTCGTATTCCCCGCTGGTCGAGGGACTGTCGCTCGACGAGGCATTCATCGATGTCACGGACAGTCTGCGGTTGTTTGGCAGCGGCGAGAGCATCGCCGCGGCGATCAAGGAACAGGTGTTCGAGACAACGGGCTTGCGCGCGTCTGTCGGTGTGGCCGGCAACAAGCTCGTCGCCAAGATCGCCTCCGACCTGGACAAGCCGGACGGCCTCGTCGTCATACCCACTGACCGCGTCAACGCCATGCTCGACCCGCTACCGGTATCCGTTATACCGGGCATCGGCCGGGAAACGCTGTCTCGCCTGGACACGGCCGGTATCGCCACGGTCGGAGACCTCCGTACCTGCCCCGAAAATCGACTGCAGCCCATTTTCGGTCGCTACACGGCGAAGACCATCGCCCGGGCCAGCGGCGTCGACGACCGGCCCGTGCAGCCGGATCGCGAAGAGAAGTCGATCAGTGCCGAAGAGACCTTCGATCGGGACCTCGAGGAGTCGGCGGACATGGAGCGGGCCCTGCTTGCCCTGACTGAGCGATGCTCGAGTCGAATGCGAAAAGCCGGCCTCGGCGCGGGAACCGTTCAGATAAAGATCCGCGAATCGGACTTCACGACCTGCACCCGGCAGCGGGCGATGCGACCGCCGACGAACAGCACGGATGTCATCTATGCGGCCGGACGGGCGCTGCTTGCCGAGTGGCGAGCGAGCAACCCGGCGGCGAGGATTCGCCTGCTCGGCATCGGCGGCGCCAAACTGGTCGAAGCCGCTCAGCAGGACCTGTTCTCGGCAGACTCGCAGCCGTCGTCGACGCGTGTCGACAGCACGGTCGATGAGATCCGCCAGCGATTCGGCGACAAGGCTCTCGGGCGGGCTCGTACGATCGATCCGTCATGAATGCCTGAAGTTCTGCAGCCGCTGACGGGCAGCGGATCCTGCCAGGACAATGCCGTCCGGACCGGCAATGTGGGCCTTCGAATAGGTTAGAATAAGCGGCCGACCCGAGGGTAAGTCGACAAGAATATGTACACGAGCTTCTTCGGTCTCAACGAAAAACCGTTCTCGATCACGCCGGACCCGCGCTATCTCTTCATGAGTGAGCGGCACGGTGAGGCGCTCGCGCACCTCGTCTATGGCGTTACCGAGAGCGGTGGCTTCGTTCAGCTGACCGGCGAAGTCGGCACCGGCAAGACGACACTGGTGCGGACCCTGCTGCAGAATCGCCTCCCTGACAATGCGGACGTCGCCGTCGTCCTGAACCCGCAGATCTCCGTGAAGGAGTTTCTCGCGACGATCGTCGAGGAGCTCTCCGTCGAGAGCGGCGTCGATACCGACAGCATCAAGTCGATGACAGACGCCCTCAATGCGTACCTGTTGAAGGCGCATGCAGAGGGTCGGCGTGTCATCCTGATCGTGGACGAGGCGCAGAACCTGTCACCCAATGTGCTGGAACAGGTTCGTCTGCTGACAAACCTGGAGACGGCCAAGCAGAAGCTCTTGCAGATCATCCTGATCGGCCAGCCGGAACTGAGGGAGCTCCTGGCGAGGAACGACCTGCGGCAGCTGGCCCAGCGAATCACCGGCCGCTATCACTTGGAGCCTTTGAGCCGCAACGAGACCGAGGCCTACATCCTGCACAGGCTGCGCGTCGCCGGCGCGCTCAGTGACGTCTTCGATGCAGCGGCGATGCGTACCGTGTACCAGCTTTCGCAGGGCATACCGCGCCTGGTCAACGTGATCTGCGATCGGGCGTTGCTCGGCGCGTATGCGCGGGAGTCGAGGCGAGTGACGCGTTCGATCGTTCGTCGCGCAGCAGCGGAGATCGCCGGGACCGAGGACATTGCCCTGTGGCGTCGCTGGACGGCGCCGGCCATAGCGGCAGCAAGCGTCGCGACGATCGCGGCGGGCGTCTTCTGGTACGTCAACCAGACGCGTCCATCGATGGAGACGATACTGCCGGAGCCGGTGGCTGAGGCCGTAGAACTGCCGAAACCAGAGCCTGCGCCCGCGGCAGACGAACCCGCGCCCGAAGTCGTCGAAGCGCCGACCCCGCCGTTGGGCGAGCAACTGATGATGGCCAGCGCGCTGACCACCCGTGCAAGAAGCTATGCCGAGCTACAGGCACTCTGGGGAATCGACGCGGAAGCCGGCGACTGCGACGCGATACGCTCGCTGGGATTCGACTGCCTGGAGCAGCGGGGTTCGATGGGTATGCTGCGCCAGCTCGATCGACCGGCCGTTCTCGAACTGGTCGATGACACCGGACAGTCGCACTACGTATTGCTCAAGGCGCTGCAGGGTGACCAGGCGCTGGTGTCAATTGGCGGCGTCGAGGTCAGCCACTCGGTTGTCGACGTCAGCCGCTTCTGGCTGGGGCAATACCTGGTGCTCTGGCGGCCGCCTAACGGCCAGACTATCTCCCTGTTCCCGGGATCCGATCACATCAATGTGCGATGGCTTCGTCAGAGTCTCGCCGCGATCGACCCTCGCTACGCGTCGACGCCAGCGAACTCGACCGTCTATAACGACAGCCTCGAGCAACGGGTTCGCGAGTTTCAACGCGACAACCGGCTCCAGGTCGATGGTTTCGCCGGCACGCTGACACAGATCATCATCAATGGTCTTTTAGCGCCCGCCGACACGCCCCGACTGACGACGCCACGCCTGGCGCGAGACTAGCCAATGTCATTCATCCTCGACGCCCTGAAAAAATCCGAGAGTGAGCGCCAGCAGCAGGGAAGCGCCGAATTTGCGCAGGTGCCCGTCAGCCGGGATTCCGCGAAGCCGCCGTTGTGGCTGTGGCTGCTGGGCGCCCTGCTGTTGATTAACCTGGTCGTTGTCGCGGGCTTGTTTCTTCGCCCGGTTCAGGAGCGGCTACCCGTTGTAGCGACTGAGACGCAGGACTTTGCGGAGCAGATCGAAATGGCGATGCAGACAACACCGTCCGAAACGCCAGCGGCGGCAATGACGGACACGCGCCCAGCACAAACACCGAAGATCGTTGCGGAAACCGCGACGCCGGCGGTGCAAGCCAACGAACCCGAGCCGGTACCGGTGGCAGCGCCTGAACCGGCTGCCCGTGCTGTCGAGACACCGCGCGGATTACCGGACGTCGATCAACTGCGTGCCAGCGGCGAACTGCCGGTCGGCGAGCTGAGGCTCGATATCCATGTTTACAGTGACGTCGCGGCCGATCGCTTCGTCTTCATCAACATGGTCAAGCACCGGGAAGGCTCGACGACGTCCGATGGGCTTGCGGTCGACCAGATTACGCCGGACGGTGTCGTGCTCACCTACCGCGGCCGGCAGTTCCTGCTACCGCGTCAGTAATCAGCGATGAAAGAGACTGTCAAAAGCCACCTCGATGGCGACGCACTCGCAAACGCGCTGACATCGGGCATCCACCGCGTCATCAAGGAACAGGAGCACCTCAATAGCATCAACGTGTTTCCGGTTGCTGACGGCGATACCGGCACGAACCTGAGCCTGTCGCTGGGCGCCGGCCTGCCCGTCCTGAACGCCGCCGGCGAGAAACACCTCGGCACGATGCTCGCCGCGCTCGCTGACGCGATGCTCGATGGCGCACGCGGAAACTCCGGCGCGATCATCGCGCAGTTTTTCCAGGGCATGAGCGATTCTGCGGGCGAGAGCTCGCGTTTCACGCCGTACACGTTCGGCAAGGCAATCGCGCAAGGCAGTGACTACGCGCACGACGCCCTGTCGAAGCCGCGCGAAGGCACGATTCTGTCCGTGATCGCAGCACTGGCCGAGAGCCTGCACAAGCAGACGATCAATAATAATGAGCAGAGCTTCGCATCGGTCATGCCCGCGGCGCTGGAAAGCGTGCAGGCGGCGCTCGCCAAGACGCCCGACCAGCTCGATGTGTTGCGTAAGGCCGGCGTCGTCGACGCCGGCGCGGAAGGCTTCGTCGCCCTGTTCTCGGGCATGACGAATTACGTGCTCACCGGCGAGATCGACGACAAACCGGACCTGAGCGAAATCGTCAGTGACGCAAACATCATCACGGCAGGCGACGCCAGCGATTCACAGTACCGCTACTGCACGGAGTGTATCGTCACCGGCGACGACATCGACCGCAGAAAGCTGCGCGAGGCGCTCGCAGACATGGGCGACTCGCTCGTGCTTGCGGGCACGAAGCGCAAGGCCAAGATCCACATCCACGTCAATGACCCGGACGACGTCTTCACGCTCGGCAGAAAATTCGGCGTCGTCAGCGCCGAGAAGGCGGACGACATGCACCGGCAGGTGCACGGCAGTCACGACAAAGGTCGCAAGTTCGCGGTCGTCGTGGATTCCGCCGCGGACATTCCGGAGCACCTGCTGGAAGAGCACGACATTCACGTCGTTCCGATCAGGATCCAGTTTGGCGAACGAGGCTACCTCGACAAGGTCAGCATCTCAGCCGAGGAGTTCTTCGAGGAGCTGGCGACCAACCCGACGCACCCGACGACGTCGCAGCCGGCGCCGGGCGACTTCAGGAGACAGTTCCAGTTTCTCGCAAGTCACTATCCCGACGTCCTGTCGATCAACGTCACACGAAAAGTCAGCGGCACGATGCAGGCAGCCGAGGCGGCCGCCGAGCGAGTCAACGCCCACGGCAGACTGCATACCTTCGACTCCAGGAATGCGTCCCTGGGCCAGGGCCTGCTGGCCGTGCACGCAGCGCGTTGCGCAGAGGCCGGCGTCGATATCGAGACGACACTCGAACAGCTGGACGAGATGCGTGCCGAGACGCAGACCTTCGGCATCCTCCATGACCTTCGCTTCGCCGTGCGCGGCGGACGAGTCCCGGGCTGGGTCAAGGTCGTGGCGGACCTGCTGCGCCTGCTGGCCATCATCAAGACGGTCCCCGACGGCCGCATCGCCTCCGGCGCCTTCCTGATCGGAAAACGACACAGGGCACGTCGCTTCGCCCGTTATGTGGCCAAGCACGCACCGGAAGGCGTACCCGTCAACATCGCGATCGGGCACGCCGTCTCGCCGCAGGATGCCGAGGTCATCGCCGAAACGCTGCGGGGCCGAATAGATGACATCGAGCAGCTGACCATCTCGGAACTCGGGACGGCGTTCGGCGTACACGGCGGTCCCGGGACGCTGGTCGTCGCGGTGCAGCCGACGCGGGCGATACCGGCGCCGTAAGCTTCGCATGGAAGCCATTGCGCTCATCATCGGTGAACTGATCTTCGCGATACTCGCGCCGTTTATCGCCATTGTCGTCGAAGCCGTGGGCGCCGCGATCAGTGCGCTGATCGGTCTCCTGTCGGGCAAGAGAAGCGAAAATCCCGTCTTCCTGAGGATCACACGCCTGATCGCGATGGCGCTGGCCGCCCTCGCGGGCGTCGTCTTCGCCTGTATCCTCGTCATCAACTTCTTCTTTTTCGAAGACTCGGCTCGCTTCGTTCTCGGCAAGGTAGAGACCCGGGCCGGCATCGCGACCGAATGCGAAGACATCGGCGGTTCCCTGCTCTTCGGGCGCGTGGATCTGCGCAACTGCAGCATCCGCCGCCCGGTGCACCCAAGCTCGTCATTCGAACTGGACGTAGGCGAGGTCAGTATTGACCTGCGTATCACGTCACTGCTCGGAACAGCCACGCTCGATACAGCCCGGGTTGTGGGGCTGAGCGGCTGGGTTCGGGCTGACCGCAGCCAGGCACCGGAGGGCGGCGCGGATGGCGATCGCGAGCGGCCGCGGCGAGAATTCGAGGTCATAGACCTGCAGATTGCTGATGCCCGTGTCAGCTTGTCCGGGTCGAATCCGGACGGTAACCGCTTCGATGTGCCGATTGAGATCGAACGGGTCGAGGTACGGCCACTGCGCTCGCGCTTCGCGCTGTTCGACATACTCTTTCGCTCCAATGCCTCCGGCTCGCTGGCTGGGGCCCCAGTCACGCTCAGCTCATCGGAGGTTCCCGATGGCAGACGGACCGAGTGGCGTGCGGACAAAGTGCCCATAGCCAGCTTCGGATCGATGACCGGCGGGATCCTGTCCTGGTTCAGCTCCGGTTATGTCGATGTCTACGTCGACGACGAATGGCAGCGCAGCGATGCAACGGCCATCAATATGGACTGGAATCTCAGGTTTTCGGACATCGAGGTCGCGCCGCCGCCGGGAACGGGGCGCGTGACCCGATTCGTCACGGCGCCTCTGACCCGTTACGTGAACAGCTTCGACGGTGACTTTCCGCTGGAATTCGAGATGGTGCTCAACGAGGACCAGTTCCTGTACCAATCCTCGCTGGCCGCGGCCGGCGTCTGGTCGGCCATTGGCGAGGCGGCAAACAACGCGTTGTCTGTGATCGGCATCAACCTGGAGTCGCCGGAGAAGACGGGCGACAGCCTCAAGGAGGGCATGAAGTCGATCCTGGAGCGGGCCCGCAAGCCGAAAGGTCAGGACGAGAACTGACTGACGTTGCTTCGCATCCCTGGCGTCTGTTCTGCGTCAGCCGTTTTTAAGGCCTTTCAGAAGTCAAAACCGGAGACGCTCCGGCGCAGTCCCATCCACCGGCGCGAGACTGTCACAAACGACTGACGATTGTCGTCTCTTCGAACGCAACGAGAATCAGCGAGCTCAGGTCAGGTAGTCAATCGACATCCTGATCAGGCGCCTGACCTTTCCGGTGTATGGCGGCTGCATCCAGTGAGTGACCGAGAACTTGTCGGCGACGACGGCGCGCTCGTGCGAAAACGATTGGAATCCGGCAAAGCCCGTCGAGCTTCCGATGCCACTGTTGTTCGTGCCGCCAAACGGTACGTTCTGGTGCAGGTACTGCACGAGACTATGGTTGACGCAGGAACCACCCGCCGACGTGTTATCCAGGACGAACTTTGTCTTGTCGTCATCCCGGGAATAGACGTAGAGAGCCAGCGGTTTTTCCTTTGCGTTGATCTCGTCAACCGCATCCTTGAGATCTGTGTAGGTCAGGACCGGCAACAGCGGACCGAAAATCTCTTCGTCCATGATCTGGCTGTCGCTTGCAACATTGTCGATGAGTGTGGGCTCGACAAACAGCTCATCGGCCCTGAACTCTCCGCCGATCAATGTCCTTGCGCCTCGTTCGACCGCGTCATCGTAGAGTTGCTTGATGCGGTCAAAATGACGCCGATTGACGATGCGGCAATAGTCCGGGCTCTCAGCTCTTTGTTTGGCGTCCTCGCCATACGCGCGATCGATGGCAGCGCCAACCTCGTTCAGGAACTCATCCCTGATGCTTTCGTGAACAACGAGATAGTCCGGGGCGATGCAGGTTTGTCCGTTGTTGCAGAACTTGCCCCAGACGACGTTGCGGGCGGCTGTTTTCAGGTTCGCTGTCTCGTCGATGATCGCAGGACTCTTGCCGCCGAGCTCCAGCGTCACCGATGCAAGGTGCTTCGCGGCCGCGGTCATGACAATCTTGCCGACCGCCGGGCTTCCCGTGAAAAAGATATGATTGAACGGCAGTTCCAGCAGCTGCTGTGACACTCGGTAGTCGCCCTCGAAGACGGCGACCTCATCCTCACTGAAGACTTCCTCGATGATCTTGCGCATGACGGCCGACATGTGCGGAGTCATCTCCGATGGCTTGACCATGGCGGTGTTGCCTGCCGCGATCGCCGATATCAGCGGAGAGAGCGTCAGGGTCACCGGGTAGTTCCACGGCGACACGATCAGGCACACGCCCATCGGCTCGTATCGCACCCGCGCGCGGGTGCCGAGCATGGCCATTGTTGGGTTGACCCGCCGCGGCTTCATCCATTTCTTCAGGTGTCGCATCGTGTGTTTGGCCTCGGCGACAACCGGGAAGATCTCTGTGAGCTCAGCTTCCGCTGCCGGCTTTTTAAAGTCGGCAAAGGCTGCTGCAAGTATCTCGTCGCGGTGTCGCTGCAACGAATCCAGCAGCGACCGGATTTTCGCGATCCGTTGTTCGGCCGTGGACGTCCGTAGGCGCAGCGCGCGTTTGGACTGAAGTTCGAAGATGCGCGACATCTCCAGCTTCATATCGGCGACTTGCAGGGTTGGCTCTTCGGTGTCGCTGCGTGCCTGGACGTTCATCGTTTGCTCTCCTGTCTTAAACCTCGATCGCGCATGGATGCCGAGGCTTCGATGCGACAATGGCCACCGTGGCTAACCGAAGTCAGCCTGACCACTGCTCCAGCAATTATGTACCGCGGTGACGTCCGGTCAATTCTGGGTTTTACGTAAGGCGTACCGTAAATGCCTTCGACAGGACTCGGTGGTGCTTCGTTCCGGCGTCAGACCTGCCAGAAGCCGCAGTCGATGCCGCCGTGAATAACGATCGCACAGGTGCCGTGTCCGGGCAATTCCATCGGGGGCAGTGCGAGTTCTGCTCCGGCTTTGACCGCCGAGTCGACTGCCGCACTGATATCGTCGACCAGCGCATAGGGGCGCACGACCGGCATTTCCGACTCCCGCATCGGTCCGCGGATACCGAGCATGCCGCCTCCGGCCATTGTCGCAGTCCGGGCGCCGCCAAGATTGGCGTCGGGGTCGCCGAAGGTTATGCCGTGGACCGCTGAGTATTGATCGCACAGCGCATCGGCTTCGGGTGTCACAATTTCGAGGTAGTGGATCTTCATGGGATCTCCTTGGGTAGTCGGAATCGAATCGCGACTGGCAATGTTGGGCTCACCCGCATCGACTTCGTCAAGCGGGAGAGCGTTGTTGTCAGACGGCTGGCACCCGGTGATCAGCGTCGCGACGGCGGGGGGTATCGTCAGCGCGATACCTGCGTGGAGGATGTTGCGTCGCGTGTGCTCAGTCATCGTCAATCATCCGCCGTCGGGCTTTTCTCCGGAGCGCCAGCGCCAGTCGACGCGTGCGGTTTGGCCGGGGGTCAATGCCACCAGGCGTTTCTGGAAGCGCGTCAGTACCGCATCCGTCATATCGGCTCCCTGAAAATCACAGCCCTCGAATGACGAATGCCGAAGATCGGCCCCCGTCAGGTTGGCATCGCTGAATTGCACCTGCTGGAACCAGGAACAACGCAGATCTGCGAAACTGAGATCCGCTTCTGTAAAGTCAACGTCGACAAATTCATTCCAGCACATGCGGGACTGAGACAGGTCCGTGTTGCGAAAGGCAGCGTCCCTGATCTCAGAGCGGCCGAAAAACGTCCGCGGAATCGTCAGATTGCTGAAGTCGTCGCCTTCGCCAATGCAGGTCCTGTAAAAGCTCAGTCCCGCCTGCTCGTCGTCGAAACACGGCATACGGTCGGGCAGCGGGGGCGCATCCGACAGGTAATCGGGCCGGAACTTCTCGCAGGATTCTTTGTAAGAGAGTCGTTCGATCGGCATGAGTACTGACCTGGTTTACGTCGACAATGGCGACGGACGGATCCGGCGAGCTCCAGTATAGCGGCCGGGAGCAGTGCTCGGACAGCCACGCGGCCGGCTCGTGTATCATACTCCCCCGCGCTAAAAAGGACGTGTGAAACGATGACAAGAATATTCCTGACGCTGGCAAGCTTTAGTCTTTCCGTCGCCGCTATCGCCGACGAAGGCATGTGGACCCTGGACAACTTCCCGGCTGAAGCCGTCGCCGAAAAATACGGTGTCGAGGTCGGCGACGAGTGGCTGAGACAGGCCCAGCTCTCGACCACGCGTCTCGAAAACGGTTGCACGGGATCGTTCGCGTCCTCCGATGGCCTCGTGCTGACCAATAATCACTGCACCTGGGGTTGCATTCGTAACCTGAGCACGGCCGAAAGAAACCTGTCGGACGAAGGCTTCATCGCTCGAAGCAACGACGAGGAACTGCAGTGCCCCGGGGAGCAGATTTCAGTCCTCGTCGACTTCGAGGAAGTGACCGACAAAATAGCAGCGGTCACCGCCGGGATGCATGAGGCACAGGCGAACGAGGCCCGCAAGGCCGAGCTGACCCGGCTTGAGTCGGCCTGCGAAGCGGCGTCCGACGGCGAGCGCAGCTGCGAGGCCGTTACGCTCTACAACGGTGGCCAGTACTACATATACGAGTACAAGCGATACGATGACGTTCGCCTGGTGTTTGCCCCGGAGCTGGACATCGCTGCGTTCGGCGGCGACCCGGACAACTTCAATTTCCCACGCTGGTGTCTCGACATGACCTTCCTGCGTGCGTACGAGGATGGCAAGCCGGCGCAGACTCCCAATTTCCTGCGTTGGCGCGCCGGGGGACCTCAAGCCGACGAACCGGTCTTTATCACCGGACATCCGGGTTCGACCAACCGCCTGCTGACGGTCGCACAGCTCAAATTCCAGCGGGATGTCACACTGCCACTGTGGTTGTTGAGGTATTCGGAATTGCGTGGCCGCATGCTGGCCTGGCAGGACACCAGCGACGAGGCGGCTCGTGTGGTCCAGCAACGGATTCTCGGCTACGAGAACGGCATCAAAGTCCGCCGCAACCAGCTCAAGGCCCTGCACAACGACGGCATGATCGAGCGCAAGGCAGCCGAGGAGCAGGCGCTGAGGGAGGCCGTCGCCGCCGACCCTGAGCTCGCCGCTGCGTATGGCGAAGCCTGGGATCTGATCGGGCGTTCATTGGACACACACCAGAACTTCTACGAAGAGCACCTGTTTATCGAGAACTCAGCGGGTCTTCTGGGGCAGCTCTTCTCCTACGCGAGGACGATTGTCCGCGGCACGGCGGAGCGCGAGAAAGCGGACGGCGAACGCATCCGCGCCTACCGGGACACGGCATTGCCAGGACTGGAGCAACGCCTGTTCGCAGCGCGCCCGGTCAGCAAGGAGTTCGAGCAGCTACAGCTGACATTCTCGCTCGAGAAGATGCGGGAGTGGCTCGGCCCGGACAGCCATTGGGTGCGCATGATCCTGGGGAATGAAGCGCCGAATGCGCTTGCCGCGAACCTCGTTTCCGCGACGAAGCTCGATGATCCTGCCTTCCGTAAGAAGCTCTGGGAAGGCGGTGTCGCCGCGGTAGAGGCGAGCGATGATCCATTAATCAGGCTGGCTGCCGCTATCGACCCGGGGGCCCGCGAACTGCGCAGTCGCTACGAGGATGAGGTCGAGGCGCCGCGAATTCTCGGTGAAGGAATGATCGCCGACGCCCGTTTCGAGCTGTACGGCACCGACACCTACCCCGATGCGACGTTCACCCTGCGCGCGACCTACGGGGCTGTCGAGGGCTGGCAGGAGCGCGGCAAGACGATCGACCCGTTCACCCGGACGTCGCGATTGTTCGAACGCGCCACCGGGCAACGGCCGTTCAGCGTGCCGACATCCTGGTCGAAGGCACGGGAAGATCTGGATCCCGATACGCCGTTCAACTTCGTCGCGACAACGGATATCACGGGCGGCAACTCGGGCAGCCCGATGATCGCTGCCGACGGCACGCTCGTCGGACTCGCATTCGACGGCAACATCCACTCGATTGCGGGTGACTACTGGTTCGATCCGAGCCTGAACCGGACGGTTGGCGTGAATGCGGCGATCATGCTCGAGGCCTTGAAGAAAGTTTACGATGCGAACTTTCTCATCGAGGAATTGACGCTGGCCGACTAGCTGCCAGGCACAGGATCGACGCTCCCGGCAGCCGGCCTCTCACCGGCTTGCCGGTTGGATCGACAAACTCGTTGTACGTGTCCTAACGCGGCGAGTCCTGGTACCAGGGCTCCAGGTATTGGCGATCTTCTTGCGAGCAGAAGTCCTGCACATCGCTGCGTGACTGAAACTTGCCCGCCGGGAAAAACCACATCTTGTTGTCCTCCGTCTGACAACCGCCCAGGGATCCCAGCCTGTCGCACGGCTCGTCCGACCATGTCCCGCTCATCACGGGTCTGCAAACCTGCTTGAATTCCCCGGTCTTCTCACTGGAGGCATAGTCGAGACAAACGCTGGTCCCGTCATCCATGCGGGGCAACGTGCAACTCCCGCCGGTTTAGTCTTCGCCCATCATGAAGTTGATATTGACCAGCACGATGACGGCACAGACTCCGACGATTGCCCAGTTCCTGGTGTTCACACCGCCTACTCGTCGTGCATCGGCTGGCCGGCCGGGTCGACCAGGTCGCTGCCCTCGTTACGCGCATTGTTGACACGGCGATCGACGGGCCACGCCCGCAGGCGCGGCGTCTCTATCGCCTCCAGCATGTGCGTATCGCCCGACAGCCAGCGCGCCCCGCTGTCCGGCTCGAGAATGAGCGGCATGCGATGGTGAATCTCGTTCAAAAACTCGTTGGCTTCGGTCGTGATCAGCGTGGCGGAGTCGATGACCTCGCCGGTTTCCTTGTCGGTCCAGCTCTCCCACAGTCCGCCGAAGGCGAACGGTTCACCGCTCGCAAGCGAGATGAAGTAAGGCGTCTTTCCCGCGCCTTCCTTGCGCCACTCGTAGAAGCCGTCGGCAAGCACGAGGCAACGACGGTGCCGGTAGGCCGCCCGATACGCCGGCTTCTCGGCCACGGTCTCGGCCCTCGCGTTAATCATGCGATTGCCGATCGACTTGTCCTTGGCCCAGAACGGTATCAGCCCCCATTTGAACATCGTGAATTCGGGGCTACCGTCCGCGTCGTTTCGAATCGCGGCAATCTGCGTCGTCGGTGCGATGTTGTAGCGGGCCTCCAGTGTCGGCGCTCCATCAACGCCGAACAGCGCCGCGGTCGCCTCCGCCGGGGAGTAGAACGCGAATCGGCCGCACATGCTATTCGCGGATTCCTACGCCGCGATTCAGCAGCATGAGGCAGGCCGTGAACAGGATCGCGACGAACAGCAATACGATCGCATAGGCATGCACGATGTTGATGTCCGACGTGCCGAGCACGCCATAGCGGAAGGCGTTCACCATGTAGAGGATCGGGTTCGCTTTCGACACGCCCTGCCAGAACTCCGGCAGCAGGGATATCGAATAGAACACGCCGCCGAGGTACGTCAGCGGTGTCAGGACGAACGTCGGGATGATCGAGATATCGTCGAACTTCTTGGCGAAGAGCGCATTGATGAAACCGGCCAGCGCAAAGACCGTCGAAGACAGAACGACCATCGACAGCATGATGAAAGGATGCGCAACCTCCAGCCGCGTGAAGAACAGCGCAATGACAGTGACCAGCAGTCCGACACCCAGGCCGCGAATGACGCCGCCGGCCACATGGCCGATGATGATCGCCCCATTGGACATCGGCGAGACGAGCATCTCCTCGATATGACGACCGAACTTGGCGCCGAAGAAGGACGACACGACATTGCCGTACGAGTTGGTAATCACCGACATCATGATCAGGCCGGGGGCGATGTACTGCATGTAGTCGAAGCCGTCCATGGTTCCGATGCGGCGGCCGATCAGGTTGCCGAAGATGATGAAGTACAGCGTCATCGTGATCGCCGGCGGCACGATCGTTTGCACCCAGATGCGGAAGACGCGGCTGACCTCTTTGTGGATCAGCGTTCTGATGGCGACCAGGTTCAGCGATAGATTCATTCTTCGGCTCCCGGCTTGTTCTCGACGAGACCCATGAACAGCTCTTCCAGTCGGTTCGCCTTGTTCCTCAAGCTGACGACTCGAATGTCATTTCGGTCGAGCTCGGCAAACAGGTCATTGACGTGTCTGTCCTTGCTCGTGACCACCTCCAGGTCACCGTCCTCGCGAAGGCTCGTCTCGAAACCCGCGAGGACGGGCGCCTCACGAAGCTCGCCATCGACGTTCAACACGAAGACTTCACGCTGCAACTGGCGGAGCACCGAACTCATCGGCGCGTCTTCGATGATCTCGCCGCCGTCGATAATGGCGACGTGCCGACACAGACTCTCGGCCTCTTCGAGATAGTGCGTCGTCAGGATGATGGTTGTGCCCTCCGCGTTGATCCGCTGCAGGTAGTCCCACATCGATCGACGAATCTCGATATCGACACCGGCGGTAGGTTCGTCGAGGATCAGCAGACGTGGCTCATGCACCAGTGCACGCGCAATCATCAAACGCCGCTTCATGCCCCCGGACAGAGAGCGGGCAATATCGTTGCGCCGATCCCAGAGGCGAAGCTCACGCAGGTATTTTTCGGTCCGTTCTTCGGCGAGCTTTCGCGGCAGCCCGTAATACCCGGCCTGGGTCCGGACGATGTTCGCCACGCCCTCCCACAGGTTCAGGTTGACCTCCTGCGGCACCAGCCCGAGATGGGTCTTCGCCGCCTCGAGGTCGGAATCGATATCGTGGCCGAAAATCTCAACGCTGCCGCTCGTTTTGTTGACCAGCGAGCTGATGATCCCGATAGCCGTTGTCTTCCCGGCGCCGTTCGGGCCCAGCAGCGCACAAAAGTCACCAGGTTCGACATCGATACTGATGCCTTTCAGTGCCTGGTTGCCATTCGCATAGGTCTTGGTCAGGTTTTTGATCGAGAGGGCTTTCATGAGGCCGCGTATTTAACCACGGCAGCGCGGCCACGGCATAGCTCGGCACCGGGAAGCAATAACCGGGTAGCAGGCGGCTGCGGCGATTACTCCGCGAGCGTCCTGGACACCGGCTCGATGCGGCGGGCGGCCAGCAGATCCGCTTCCAGTTCAGATGACTTCAGCAGCAGTCGCTGCATCGCGATCATCTGGCCTGCGGTCATCCGCGCGGAATCTGGTGCGCTGCACGCATCAAACAACAGGCTCCAGAGTTCCGGCTGTTCGGTGAAACGCGGCCTCGGGCTGATGCCGAGTCCCAGGGCGCGGTGGGTTACCGAGATCAGCGGATGCTCGGCGAGTCGGCGACTCAAGGCCGGGCTCAAGGCAGCGAACAGTCGCGCATCATGCGGCGCGCGCTTGGCCAGATGCCACAGGAAGGCGATGGCTGCCGTTGTGATCGGGACCCACTCGGCCGGCGTGGGCTCATCGAAAAAATCGGGCTCGGCTGCGAACAGCCGGTCCCACAGCGACGCCTGGTCCTCCTGCAGGCTGAACAGCAGGAAGGGGGCGTCCGACAGCAACTCACGTTGCGCGAGGGTCAGAGACGCGATCCGCGCCGCCACGCCGTCAGGCAGAGACGAACGCGCGCAGACGTCGAGGAATGCTGAGTTTAGCGCTCGAATCTCATCGAGATCGGCACGCTCGGGACATGGGTATTGCATCGACTCCTCCGTGGTCGAAAACGCCGGAATCTGCTGAAAACAGAAGTTCATTTAGGGACCAAATGTGAGTATAAGTGATAAAAGATAATATATATGGTATTTAAAGTACAAAAAAGGGGAAGATATGCGCTCGACAGACAATCGTTACGCCAATGAACAGCGGCAATTCCAGCTGGCAATCCGGATGATCGGGCATGAGGCACGAACCCGGACGATAAAAGAGTGCACCGGTCTGTCCGACGACCGGATCCGCAAGATCTTCAGCACCTATTTCAAGCCCGGGTCGACCGTACGACGCCGGCGGGGAAAGTCCCCGAGACAGGTCTCACGCTTCGTCAAGAGTGCCGAACACCGCCTGCAGTCGACGACGCTGGTCGGCCTGTTCTGCGCGGGTCGCCTCATTCGAATCGACGCGGACAACTGCGTTCACGCCTGTTGGCCACGGCTCGACATCGAGTCCGGCCACCGGCTGTGCCGCGCGTTCGAAACCTACAAGATGTTGCACGACCCCCACCTGTTCAGCTTCGAGTGGGCCTGCAACCTGCTGCTCAGCATCTGCTACAACGATGAGCTGTATCTCGCAGCCTGCAAGGGCTGCGGCGGCGCCTACGTCGAAGACGCGTATGCGCTGCCGTCGGGGCAGTGTCCCTGCTGCGACGTGACCAGCGCCCGATGACACTGTGGAGATGACCCCTGGCCTGTCTCATTGAGGCGGTTGGTCGGGTACACTGCGCTCCCAACTGGTATCCGACGGACCCCACTGTTGCAAAACGTATTCGCCGGCGCGTTTGTCGACCGGATCGGAGAAAAGCGAAAAGACCCTGACTGGTTGGAGACGGCTATCCAGGCACCGGACAGCCTGTTCATGCCAGTCTGGGGAGATCGTTGCCTCATTAGCGGCGACAAGCCGGAGTGCCGACTGCTGAATCGCGATAGCGTCGATGGCCTGTTCGACCCGGAGGACGCCATCTTCCTCGGCCTGTTCCGGGATCGCCCGGCATTCGCCATCGCGCTGGAACGCGAAGAGACACCGCCGTTTGCCGAGCTGGGCCAGTTCCAGGACCTGCGCTTTATCGGCACCGAGCTGCCCGCGGACGAGGCCAACCTTGCCGCGCATGCGCGCGCGCTGGTCCTGTGGCACACCTCGCATTTGTACTGCAGCTACTGCGGCTCGAAAGCCCGGAGTCATGACGCGGGCAATGCACGCGTCTGCAGCAATCCTGGCTGTGGCAAGACCATGTTCCCGCGCGTCGACCCGGCAATCATCGTCCTGGTCTCCCGCGGTGACCACTGCCTGCTGGGCCGGCAAGCCAGCTGGCCGGAGGCTCGTTACTCGACCATCGCGGGCTTTGTCGAACCGGGCGAGTCGCTGGAAGACGCCGTTCGCCGCGAAGTCTTCGAGGAGACCAACGTACACGTGGGCGACGTTCACTATCACAGCTCGCAACCGTGGCCGTTCCCTTCGTCGCTGATGTTGGGTTTCCAGGCCGAGGGCCTGTCTGACCAGATCCTGCTCAATGATGGTGAGCTGGAAGACGCTCGCTGGTTTACGCGCGACGAATTGCGATCGGACTTCCCGAAACTGCCGTTCAGGATCTCGATCGCCCGACGCCTGGTCGACCACTGGCTCAACGCGCCGGGCGCCTAGACGATGTGCCTGATCGTCTTCGCTGTGCGCCCGGATGACGAGCATGTCTTGCTGCTCGCCGGGAATCGCGACGAATTCCATGAACGACCAACCGAGCCGCTTGCCTGGTGGAAGGACCGGCCGGATGTCGTCGGCGGGCGAGACGCCCAGGCCGGCGGCACCTGGCTGGCTGCCAGCAGGCGGGGTCGTTTCGCAACCGTCACCAACTCGCGCGATGCCGAGCCGCCCGATCCGGGGCTTCGCTCTCGCGGCCTGCTCGTCACCGACTTTCTCGACTCCGAGTTATCACCGATGGCGTTTTTGGAAGCCGTCGACGGGGCTCATTACGCGGGGTTCAATCTCGTCATCAGCGATGGCCGGTCCGTCGCCTACGGCGGCAATCGAGGCGCCGGTCCCAGGGAACTTGGTCCGGGAGTCTACGCGGTCAGCAATGCCGTACTCGATACACCGTGGCACAAGGTCGAGTACGCGAAGTCGGCATTCGATGCGCTGACACGAGAGGGATTACCGAACGACGAGTCATTACTGGAACTGCTGGCCAACGACCAGCGCGCCCCGATCGAGTCAGTGCAGCCGGGTAAGCTCCCGATCGAACTGGCCCATGCCATCACGGCGCCGTTCATCGTCGGGTCGACCTACGGCACGCGCAGCATGAGCATCGTCAGGCTGCAAAGCGGTGGCGATATCTCCATCGTCGAGCGGCGCTTCGGCGCCGACGGCCATCCGACCGGTGAAGACCGGGTCAGCTATTCGTCATCGTAGACAGACTGCAGCCACCGGCTGATGTCTGCGATCTCCTGCGGGCACACGCCGTGAGCCATCGGGTAGTCCAGCCACGCAGGCTCAAGGCCGGCCTTCCTGACTGCATCGCGCGCCGCGACACCCATCGGCAGGGGCAGCACCGGATCAAACTGGCCGTGCGCCATGAAGACCGGCAGATCCGCGTGCTTCGGGTAGCCGGCCAGGCGATCCGCCAACGGGAGCCAGGTTGACAGTGCGAGCAGACCGGCCAGCGGCTCGGGCGAGCGCAGCGCCGTATGTATCGCGATGACGCCGCCCTGCGAGAACCCGGCTATCAGGATACGATCTCGCGGCACCCCGCGCTCCGTCTCGGCAGCGACCAGCGAATCGAGCATCGCACAGCTGGCCTCTATGCCTTCGACGTCGGGAACGGCGTCGACCGCAAAATCCAGGATATCGAACCAGGCACGCATGGCCATGCCGCCATTGATCGTGACGGGCTGCACGGGCGCATGCGGGAAGATGAAGCGCAAAGACAGGGAATCCGGCAGGCGAAGCTCCGGGACAATCGGCTCAAAGTCGTGGCCGTCGGCCCCCAGTCCATGCAGCCAGATGATGCTGCCGGTGGGTTCGCTACCGGTTTCTATGACGACGGGGTCGGTCATCGGGGGCTCCTCATGAAATCGGCGCGAGTTTAGCCGATTTTTAGCTTGACTTCGTATGCGCATTTCTATCATTCTATGCGCATATTTATTCGAGTCAGCCATGCCAACCAGCGTCGAACAGTCCCTTCGCAGGGAAGCCATCTGCAGCCTGCTGCAGCGGGGGCCTGTCGCCACCCAGCAGTCGCTGGTGGATGCGCTGCGCGCGCAAAAGTTCGAAGCGACGCAATCATCGGTCAGTCGCGACCTCAGAACGATCGGCGCAATCAAGACCACGCGGGGTTACGAACTGCCAGCGGACGACGCCCCCGCGAACCAGGCGCTGGACGATGCCGCCGAGTTGCTGCGCGGCTTAAGCCCGGCCGGCAGTCACCTGCTCGTGGTCAGGACCGCGATAGGCGCGGCGCAGCGCGTCGCGCTGGCACTGGACCGCAGCGCCTGGCCCGAGGTCGTCGGCAGTATTGCCGGTGACGATACCGTCTTTGTTGCCACCGATTCCGCGCAGGGGCAGCGAAACCTGATCGCCAAGATCGAACGTGCAATGGGCGCCTGAGCCCGCTGGAGACACCGTGAGTAATCAATCACCCATCATTCTCGCCTTTTCCGGAGGACTCGACACGAGCTTGTGCGTGCCGTGGCTGAAAGAAACTTACGGACGAGATGTCATCACAGCCACGGTGGACACCGGCGGCATCGACGACGAAGCGGCGGAGGCGCTCGAGGCCCGGGCGAAAGCACTGGGCGCGATCGAGCACGTCATCGTCGACGCCAAGTCCGAATTCTTCGATACGGTCATCCGCTACCTGATCTATGGCAACGTCCTGCGCGGCAATGCCTACCCGCTGTGCGTCGGTGCCGAGCGCGGCCTGCAGGCGCAGAAGCTCGCCGAAGTCGCGACCGAGCGGGGTGCAACGACGGTCGCACACGGTTGCACCGCGGCCGGCAACGACCAGGTTCGATTCGAGGTCGCTCTGCGCACGCTGAACCCGGACCTCGAGATCCTCGCGCCGGTGCGCGACAACAGCTGGGTCCGGGAGAACCAGCTCGCCTACCTCGAAGAGCACGGGCTCCCCCTGCCGGCGCAGGGCTCGGCTTACTCGATTAACCGCGGACTGTGGGGCATTACGATCGGTGGCCAGGAAACGCTGACGTCGGAGCGCTCCATACCCGAGTCGGCCTGGGTGCTGTCACCCGACGCATTCAGTGATCCCGTGGAGCCGACGCGGCATTCGCTGGAATTCAATGCAGGTGTGCCCGTCAGCCTCGACGGCGAAGCCATGGACCCGGTGACGTTGATCGAAGCACTCGAAGTGTTGGCCGGTCGCTACGGCATCGGCCGCGGCATACACTTGGGCGACACGGTCCTCGGCACAAAGGGCCGAGTCGCGTTCGAAGCGCCCGCGGCGATTACGCTGATCACGGCGCACCGCGAACTCGAAAAGCTGACCTTGAGTGGCCTGCAGTCGAGGATCAAGGACAGCGTCGCAGCAAGCTACGGCGACTTCGTCCACGAAGGCAAACAGCTGGACCTCGTCTGCGGCGACATCGAGGCGCTCTTGAGCTCCTCGCAGCAGCGGGTCACGGGCACCGTCAGCTTCACGTTGCGCCCGGGGCAGCTTTTCATCGACGGCGTCACGTCGCCGCACTCCTTACTTAAGGCAACGCGGGGCGTCTACGGCGAGTCCGCCGGCGAATGGACCGCGGCCGACACGCTGGGCTACGCCAAGGTACTGTCGCTGACCGGCACGCTGCAGACGCGGGCAGGCGAGACATGAAAACCGTCATCGTCGACAAGATCGCGTCCGTTGCCCAACACAGTAACCTGAGCAACGAGCTTCGCGTGTCGAAAGACATTCCCTGCGAGGAAGGGGTGCTCGTTGCGGCGCGCGTCCTGAACAACAAGTCTCGCTACAATCAGCTCGAGCTGACCACCGGGCGCATGGCGACGGTCAACCAGGGCGACGTCATCGTCGGCGCGCTGGGGCATCGCAAGGCCCTGCGCGGGTACTCCGGTCACCTGCCGGACAGCCTGTCCGTCGGCGACACGATCCAGCTGCTGAACATCGGCGGCGTCATGGGGATCTGTGACTCCGCCAACCCGGATGTCGGGCCGCCGTTCGACTGCGAGGTGCTGGGAACGGTGCTGCACTTTCCGTACCTGGGTGAACGCATTGGCGTGCCGGCAAAGGTGGGTGAGGCTGCTCTCGACGAAGACGTCGAACTGAACATGCACGGCGTCCCCGTCGTCGCGCTGTCAGGCACCTGCATGGATTCGGGCAAGACGGCCGCCGCGTGCGCGATCGTCAGCCGCCTGCGCCACCAGGGCCTGCACGTTGCTGCCTGCAAGGCGACCGGCGTGTCGCTGCGTCGTGACATCCTCGCGATGGAAGATGCGGGCGCCGACTCATCCATGATCTTCTCGGACTTCGGCATCGTGACGACAACGGCGCTGAATGGTCCCGCCCTGACGCGCGCGTTGCTGAGCTCACTGTCGGCCAAACACCCGGACGTTATCGTGCTCGAACTCGGCGACGGCCTGTTGGGCGCCTACGGCGTCGACGCGATCCTGTCCGACGAAGCGGTGCGCGAAGCGCTGACGGTCGTCGTCCTGTGCGCGAACGACCCGGTGTCAGCCTGGGGCGGCGTGAAGATCCTGCGCGACGACTATGGCATCGAGCCGTCCGTTGTAACCGGACCGGCGACGGACAACGCCGTCGGCGTCGACCAGATCCTCGACAAGGCCGGGCTGCCCGCCATCAACGCGCTGTCGAACAGCGTCGCGCTCGGCGATCACGTCGTCGCGGGGCTGAAGGAGGCGACGCAATGACGATCCAGGCCGCGGTTCTCGGTGCGACCGGCTATGTCGGCGGTGAGCTGCTGCGACTGCTGGCTGCCCACCCCGAATTCGAGGTCGTGGCGGCCGTATCCGACAGCCGGGCGCAGACGGCGCTCGCCGACACGTTTCCGCATCTTAAAGGCGTTTACCCGGATGCCGTGTTCGCCTCGCACGAGGACTGGGTCGAGCAGCTTGACTCGGGCACATCGCTGGCGCTGTTCTCGGCGGCCCCGCACGGCATGTCGGCGGCGATGATTGCCGAGGCTCTCTCCCGAGCGGCCGCTCGCAACATCGAAACACACGTTGTCGACGCGTCGGCGGACTTTCGCTATGCAGACCGGGACGCGTTCAAGGCCGTCTACTCGATTGAACACGGCGCACCGGAACTCTTGGACCAGTTCTCTTCCGGCTTGCCTGAGCACGTGCCCGGAAAGCCGACGCCGCACATCGGCAACCCGGGCTGCTTCGCGACGGCGATGCTGCTCGGCACGGTGCCGCTGCTTTCAAGTGGCCTCGTTGACGAGCACCTGTTCATCTCAGGGATAACGGGCAGCACCGGCTCCGGTCGCAACGCATCGGCCGGCACGCATCATCCGGAACGCCACAGCAACCTGTACGCCTACAAGGCCCTGGAGCACCGGCATGCGCCGGAAGTGGCCGCGATGGCAGAGGCCGCGAGCGGCACGTTGCCAAAACTGCACTTCGTCCCGCACTCAGGTCCCTATGCGCGCGGCATCCACGCAACGATTCACGCGCGCCTGAACGCAGCGGCCAACCGTGACGACATGCTGCAGCACTTCGAGCAGGCCTACGCCGGCCAGCCGTTTATTCGGCTGGTCGACGGAACGCCGAGACTGAAGAATGTCGTCGCCAGCAACTACGCCGAGATCGGTGTAGCGGTGGACGACGAGGCCGTGGTCGCGATGGTCGCCATCGATAACCTCGTCAAGGGCGCCGCCGGCGGCGCCGTTCAGTGGATGAACCGGCTCTGGGACCTCGACGATGCCCGGGGCCTCGAAGCCGCAGCGCCGGCATGGACGTAACAGCATGAACGCAGACATGGACCCGAGACCCCGCGAAGCCGCCGTGACGATGCCCGTTTACGGACAGCTACCGTTCGTCCCGGTGCGCGCGGCCGGCTGCGACATCATCACCGACGACGGACGGCGAATCCTCGATCTCTACGGCGGACACGCGGTAGCCGCGCTGGGTTATGGTCACCCGGCGCTGACCGAGGCGATCAGGCGCCAGGCCGAGAACCTGCTGTTCCAGAGCAACGCCGTCGCCCTCGCCGTGCGAGCCGAGGCCGCAGAAAAACTGTTGTCGGTCGCTCCGGACAGGCTCGGCAGCGTGCTGTTCGTCAACTCAGGGGCCGAAGCCAACGAGAACGCGTTGCGCATGGCGTGTCGTGTTACCGGACGCGACCGCATTCTGTCGATCACGCATGGATTCCACGGCCGGACCGCGGCCGCGTCGGCGGTAACGTGGAACTCCGATCGCTGGTATGGCTTCCCCAAAAAGCCTTTCGACGTCGACTTCATCCCTCGAGACGACTGCGATGCAGCGATACGCATGATCGATGACGACGTCGCCGCTGTCATTGTCGAACCGATACAGGGCGTCGCCGGCGGCTATGACCTGTCGAACGAATTCCTGACAACGATCCGGCAGGAAACCGAAAAGCACGGTGTCCTGATGATCGCCGACGAAGTTCAGACCGGCATGGGTAGATCGGGACACTTCTTCGCGGTGCAGGCGCACGGCATCGAGCCGGACCTGTTGACCGCGGCGAAGTCGCTCGGTGGCGGCGTACCCTGCGGCGCCGTATTGGCGTCGAGTGACGTTGCATCCGCGTTTAGCGTCGGCGACCTCGGCACTACGTTCGGTGGCGGGCCGATGGCCGCCGCGGCGATCACGACGGTCATCGAGACGATCCAGAAAGAAAACCTGCTGCAGAACGTGCGCGATCGAGAGGCGCAAATCCGCGAGCAGTGCGTGACCGGCCCCGTCGAGAAGATCCAGGGCATGGGCCTGCTGCTCGGCCTGATCTGTGACCGGCCGGCGAAGGAGGTTCGCGACGCGCTTTTAGAACACGACGTCCTCGCGGGCACCAGCGCAGACCCGCATTCGCTCAGGATACTCGCGCCGTTGGTCATCGGCCAAGAACACGTTAATCACTTGTCAGAGGCCCTGGCGTCGATTCCGCCGGGCAACCACTAGGAAACACGAATGAAAGCATTCAACGATCTCGCCGACTTTTCCAACGATGAAATCGCCGCGCTGCTCGCGCTGGCCAATCGACTGGACGATCATCCGGAGCCGGAGGCGCTAAAGGGTAAAGTCCTGTCGCTGCTCTTTTTGAGCCCGTCACTGCGAACGCTCGCCTCGTTCCAGGCGGCGATGGTTCGCCTAGGCGGCGGTTCTTTCGTCATCTCACCGGACATGTCGATCCACGGCCTCGAGACTCGCCCCGGCATCGTCATGGACGGCACGGCCGCTGAGCATATTCGCGAAGCGGTGCCGGTCATCGCGTCCTACGGCGACGCCATCGGCATTCGAGCGTTCGCCGAGCGCAAGAACCTCGAGACCGACATGGCGGAGACCGAGTTCAGCTCGCTGACGGACCTGATCGACACGCCGTACATCAACATGGAATCGGCGATGGGTCATCCGTGCCAGAATCTCGCGGACTGGAAGACGATGGACGACCTGTCGATCCCGTCGAACGGCAAATTCGTCCTGAGCTGGGCCTACCACCCGAAGGCGCTGCCGCTCGCGGTGCCGGCATCCACGTTGTACACGGCCGCGAGGCGCGGCATGAATGTGACCGTGCTGCGTCCCGAGGGCTTCGAGCTGCCGGAACCGATCATGGAAAAATCCAGGTCCGCGGCCGAGGCGGCCGGCGGTTCCGTCGTCGAGACGGACGACCGGACCGAGGCGATGGAGGGTGCGCAGGTGATCTACGCCAAGTCGTGGTCGTCAACCGCGCACTACGGCGACAAACTCGCCGACCAGAAACTGCGCAACGGACTGGAAAGCTGGTGCGTTGACGACCCGTGGTTCGACAACGCGGCTGACGACTGTCGCTTCATGCACTGCCTGCCGGTGCGCCGAGGCGTCGTCGTCAGCGAGTCGGTACTCGATGGACCGCGCAGCGTCGTCATCCACGAGGCGCGCAACCGAATGCTCGCGCAGATGGCGGTCCTCTACCAGATGATGGGAGCCGGCGCGTGAGCACATCGAGAGATCGTGCCATCGTCGTATCCGCGCTGAAGCACGCGGCGCCGTACATCCGCCTGTTCAAAGGCAAGGTCTTCGTGTTGAAAGTCGGCGGCGAAGTCTTCGCCGACGCGGAGCACACCCGCGCCTTCATCGAACAGGTCGGCCTGCTGCACCAGGTGGGCATTCGCGTCGTGCTCATTCACGGCGGCGGCCCGCAGTCGACCGAACTCGCGAGCGCCTTGGGCATTAGCACGACCTTCGTCGACGGGCGACGCGTGACCGATGACGCATCGCTCGATGTCGCGACGATGGTCCTGAATGGCCAGATCAACACGCGCATTCTCGCGGTTTGCCGCGACCTGCAGGTGCCTGCGGTCGGCATCAGCGGCGTCGACGCGGGCCTGATCCAGGCACACCGGCGACCCCCGGTCGACCGCGGCGATGACGAGCCGGTGGACTACGGTTTCGTCGGCGATATCGACGGCGTCAATGCGGACATCCTGAAAAAACAGCTCGACAACGGCCTGATGCCGGTCGTAAGCCCCTTATCCTGCGATGAGACCGGCACGCTGTTGAACATCAACGCCGACACGGTCGCCGCCGCAATCGCAGCCGAACTCGATGCCGAGAAGCTGATATTAGCGACCGGCGCCGCCGGCGTACTCGAGGACGTCAACGATCCGCAATCGCTGATCTCTTACATCGATCGCGCCGACCTCGAACGACTCAAGTCCGAAGGCAAGCTGGCCGACGGCATGCTGCCAAAGGCGGCTGCCATCGATAACGCGCTTGCCAACGGCGTCAAGCGCGTGCACGTGATCTCCTACAAGTTGCCCGACAGCCTGTTGCTGGAAGTGTTCACCAACGAGGGCAACGGCACGCTGGTCGTCAACGACATCGCGGCATTGTCCGCCGCCGAACAGGGCGACACGGCGTGAGCCGTCTGTGGGAAAAGGGCCTGCCCTTGGACGAACGTGTGCTGCGCTACACGGCGGGTGAAGACCACTTGCTGGATGAACGCCTGGTCGCCTACGACGTAAAGGGCTCGATCGCGCATGCCGAGATGCTCGCAGCGACCGGGCTGATCAGTGAGCAGGACTGCCAAGGCATCACGGCGGGCCTCAACGACCTGCTCAGCTCATTCGAGAAGGGCGAGTGGGCCATTTCGCTGGCCGATGAAGACGTGCACACGGCGCTGGAGACGCGCCTGACCGACGCGATCGGGCCGGCCGGTGGGCGACTGCACCTCGGACGCTCCCGGAATGACCAGGTGCTAACCGCGCTTCGCCTGTACTTAAAGGACGCAGCGGCCGACATCATCGAACGCGTTGACGCGCTGAACGCCGAACTCGACGCGCTGACCGACCGCCAGGGCGAGTTCGAGCTGCCGGGCTACACGCACATGCAGCATGCGATGCCCTCCTCGGTCAGCCTGTGGTGCGGCGGCTTTCGCGAGGCGTTTCTCGACGCTTCCGAGGGTCTGCAGGCGGCGCGGCGCCGTGCGGACAAGAACCCGCTGGGCAGCGCGGCCGGTTACGGCACGCCGGGCCTGCCACTCGACCGTGCGCTGACGACGAACAAACTCGGATTCGCATCGACACAGGAACCGGTCACCGCCGTGCAACTGTCGCGTGGCAAGGCCGAGAGCAGCCTGCTGTTCGAGTTAACGCTGTTGCTGATGGATATCGGCCGCATCGCGTCCGACCTGCTGCTCTTCTACACGCAGGAGTTTGCCTACATCCGCCTGGCGCCCGAAGTCACGACGGGCTCGTCGATCATGCCGCAGAAGCGCAACCCGGACGTCCTCGAACTGTTGCGAGCGTCGTCGGCAACGGCACACGCCTGCCTCGACGAGGCGCTGATGATCACGGCGAAGCTGCCGTCGGGCTACCACCGCGACCTGCAGCGCCTGAAGGCGCCGCTGTTCCGCTCCATCGACCTGACCATCGACAGCGTCGACATTCTGGCGTTCCTGATCTCGGGCATGGAGTTCCGTCCCGAGAATATCCGCCTCGACGACGGTATCTTCGCGACGGCAGAGGCCTATCGCCTGGTCACCGAGGAAGGCATCCCGTTCCGGGAGGCCTACCGCCAGGTCGCGAGCCGTTATGCCAAGTAGCGCCCGGCTGGCCTGACTATGCCTGCCCGTATCACGGCTCTATAATCGATCCTCCATTCCAGAGGAACCCATCATGTTGCGAATCCTATTGGCGCTTGCGCTCCTCGGTGGCGTGCTCGCCGGCTGCGGGCAAAGCGGACCCCTGTACCTGCCCGGCGATCCCAGCGAGGTCATGAGCGCCCCGCCGCAGCAACCACCCGAATCGGAAGAAGATGACGAAGAAACCGGCGGCTGATGTCGTCCTGGTCGACGGCTCTTCGTATCTGTACCGGGCCTACCACGCGCTACCCAACCTGACGAATTCGCAGGGCGAGGCGACAGGCGCGCTGCACGGCGTGCTGTCGATGATCAACAAGCTCGTTCGCGAACAGCCGACGTCGCACGTCGCGGTCGTGTTCGACGCGTCGGGCAAGACCTTCCGCAGCGACATGTTCGCCGAGTACAAGGCGAATCGTCCTCCAATGCCGGACGATCTGCGCTCGCAGGTGCAGCCGATCCTCGACGCCGTCGAGGCGATGGGCCTGCCGCTGTTGAGGGTCCCGGGCGTCGAGGCCGACGACGTCATCGGCACCCTGTGCCGCGAAGGCCAAAAGAAGGGATTGAACGTCCTCGTGTCGACCGGCGACAAGGACATCGCGCAGCTCGTCGATGGCAACGTGACGCTGGTCAACACGATGACGGACACCGTCATGGATCGCGACGGCGTGAAAGACAAGTTCGACGTTACCCCGGAACAGGTCGTCGACTACCTGGCGCTCGTCGGTGACACGTCGGACAACGTTCCGGGCGTACCGCGCGTCGGCGCGAAGACGGCAGCCAAATGGCTGAACCTGTATGGCTCCGTCGACGGGATCATCGAGAACGCCGACGAGATCAAGGGCAAGATCGGCGAGAGCCTGCGCGACAACATCGAGCAGCTGAAACTCTCCCGCGAGCTGGTCACGATCAAGACTGACGTCGAGCTGCCGCAGCGCATCGACGAACTGCAGAAGACCGACGGCGACATGGACAAGCTGCGAAGTCTCTATGCGCACTTCGAACTCAGAAACCTGCTGCGGCAACTCGACGAAGCCTTAGACGTTGATACGCCTGTCGACGAAGAAACTGAAAGTGGCGACTACGAGACCGTCCTCGACTGGAAGGCGTTCGATCGATGGATGAAGGCCATCGACACGGCGGACATCGTTGCCTTCGATACCGAGACGACGAGCCTCGACTACATGCAGGCCGAAGTCGTGGGACTGTCGATTGCGGTAGAAGTCGGCAAGGCCTGTTACATTCCACTCACCCACGACTACCCGGGCGCGCCGGACCAGCTGCCGCGAGACCAGGTCCTCGAGAAGATGCGGCCGTTCCTCGAAGACCCCGACAGGGCCAAGCTCGGTCATCACCTGAAATACGACGCACACGTACTCGCTCGCCACGGTATTCAGTTGCAGGGTATGCGCTTCGACTCGATGCTCGAGTCGTACGTGCTGAACAGCGTCGCGTCCCGGCATGACATGGACTCGCTGGCCAGCTACTACCTGGATCGCAAGACGATCAAGTATGAAGAGGTGGCGGGCAAAGGCGCCAAGCAGCTGACGTTCAACCAGGTGGACCTGGAAACGGCGGCGCCCTACGCGGCGGAGGACGCGGACATCACGCTGCAGCTTCACGACAAGCTGTGGTCTGAGCTTCAGAAGGTCGAGCCTCTGAAACGGGTCTACACCGAGATCGAGCAGCCGCTGGTGCCGGTGTTGCTCGAGATGGAGGAAAACGGCGTACTCGTCGATCGGCAGATGCTGGCCGACCAGAGCCACGAGCTCAATGAGAAGATGCTTGCGCTCGAGGAAGAGGCGCACAAGCTCGCCGGCGGTCCGTTCAACCTGGGCTCACCGAAGCAGCTGCAGGAGATCCTGTTCGAGCAACAGGGCCTGCCCATCATCCGCAAGACGCCGAAGGGCCAGCCGTCGACTGCTGAAGACGTCCTGGTTGAACTCTCTCATGACTATGACCTGCCGCGCGTCATTATCGACTACCGCAGCGTCAGCAAGCTCAAGAGCACGTACACCGACAAGCTGCCGACGCAGATACAGCCGGCGTCAGGCAGGATTCACACGTCCTACCACCAGGCCGTAGCGGCAACGGGGCGACTGTCGTCCACGGACCCCAACCTGCAGAACATCCCGATTCGCACCGAGGAAGGTCGCCGAATACGCCAGGCCTTCATCGCACCGGATGGACACAAGCTGCTCGCGGCGGACTATTCCCAGATTGAACTCCGGATCATGGCGCACCTGTCCGGGGACAAAGGCCTGCAGGATGCGTTTGCTCACGAGCTCGACGTTCACCGCGCGACGGCGGCCGAGGTCTTCGGCGCAGCGCTCGATGACGTGACCAGCGACCAGCGTCGCTCGGCGAAGGCGATCAACTTCGGCCTGATGTACGGCATGTCCGCCTTCGGCCTGGCCAAACAACTGTCGGTCAGTCGCGGCGAGGCGCAGGAATACATCGACCTGTATTTCGACCGCTACCCGGGCGTCAAGAACTACATGGATACGATCCGTGAGAAGGCCAGTGAGCAGGGCTACGTCGAGACCGTGTTCGGGCGGCGCCTGTACCTGCCGGAGATCAATGCGAGGAATGCCCAGCGCCGCCAGTACGCCGAGCGCAGCGCGATCAACGCGCCGATGCAGGGCACGGCCGCCGACATCATCAAGCGCGCAATGATCGCCGTTTATGACTGGCTCGGAAACTCGGACTTAAACACCCGGATGATCATGCAGGTCCATGACGAACTCGTCTTCGAAGTTCCGGAAGATGAGATGGATGAGGTATCCGGCCGGGTCATCGAGCTGATGAGCGGCGCCGCTGATCTGTCCGTCGCGCTGAAGGTCGACGCCGGGGTCGGAGATAACTGGGACGAGGCGCACTGAGCCGATTCGATCCCTGGTCACCCACCGCCGGCAACGGGAATCAGCCACCAGATTGAAAGCCCCCC
>JASJBE010000059.1 GCA_030066655.1 Woeseiaceae bacterium
TTCAATACCCGCGTGATGGGCGAGCAGGCGATCCAGGAGTTGCAGTCGCTGCACGTCCCATTGGTCACGGCGCAGCGCACGTTCAACGCAGCCAACCGCATCGATTGGTTTGGCTTTATCCCGGCAGACGGAGTCACGGCCAACGAGACCGAGGAAGCCGTAAAAGCAGTCTTTCGAGCGCGTCATCACATCTCACCCGACGACCGCCAGGCGTTGCAGAGCTTCAACGTCGAGCGCGAGTTTAAGGAGATGCAGGGCATCTTCACCGGCATCGCCGGCTTCAGCTGGTTCGTCGCGATCGGCACGATCATCGCGGGCATGGTCGGCGTCGCAAACATCATGATGATCATCGTCAAGGAACGCACCCGGGAGATCGGCATTCGCAAGTCGGTGGGCGCGAAGCCGTGGTCGATCATCGGGATGATCATCCTGGAGGCACTCGTGATCTCTGGCGTCGCCGGCTACCTCGGCCTCGTCAGCGGCGTGCTGCTGATCGAGGGCGTGGGGCTGGTCATGGAACAGGCCGGCGCGCAGAGTGACTTTTTCGCAAACCCTGAAATCGACTTCGGCGTCGCGGTGTCCGCGATCGCCGTGCTCGTTTTCTCTGGCGCTCTCGCCGGATTCTTCCCGGGCCTTATGGCGGCCCGGGTCAACCCGGTGCTGGCGCTTCGAGATGACTAGAATGAGAGTATCAACAACATGAAGAAATTCTTCGTCGTAGTGACGCTACTGCTGTTCGTCGCAGCCTTCCTCGGCACTGTGCTGTTCCTGTATGGCAAGTCGCAGGAACCACCGGTGGTCTATGAAACCGACGAGCCGTTCATCACGGACATCGTTCGCAAGACCGTGGCGACAGGCTCCATCGTGCCGCGCCGCGAGGTGGCGTTGAAGTCACAGGTCCCAGGCGTTGTGGAGGAGCTGTATTTCGAAGAAGGCGACAGTGTCACGGGCGGCGAACTGGTGGCGAAGATCCGCCTGATCCCCGACATGGTGCGCTTAAACGATGCAGAAGCCGTGCTCGAAGCTGCGCGCATCGACCTGGAGGACGCCGAGCGTGAACTGCAGCGCCGACAGGAACTGTTCGACGACCAGCTGATCTCGGACTTCGACTTTAATCGCTACAAACTCGAGTACCGGCGAGTGCAACAACGACTCGAGGCCGCCGAGAACAACCTGGAGCTGATCCGCGAGGGCTCCGCCCGGCGATCCGGCAACGTCTCCAACCTCGTCGAGTCGACAGTCGATGGCATGGTCTTGGACATCCCGGTCAAGGAGGGCACTTTCATTATCGAGTCCAACATGTTCAACGAGGGCACGACCATCGCGACGGTAGCGGACATGGGCGAGATGATCTTCGAAGGCCGCGTCGATGAGGCCGAAGTCGGTCGCATCGCGGTGGGCATGGACCTGATCCTGTCGGTCGGCGCCGTCGAGGCCGAGACCTTCGGGGCAGAGCTCGAGTTCATCTCGCCAAAGGGCGAGCGTGACCAGGGCGCCGTCAAGTTCGACATCCGCGCTGCGATCGAACTCAAAGACTCGACCTTCTTACGCGCAGGCTACAGCGCGACTGCCGACATCGTGCTCGACAAGCGAGACCAGGTGCTGGCCATCCGCGAGGGCAACCTGATCTTTGATGAAGACAAGACCTTCGTCGACGTTATGGTGGCCGAACAGGAGTTCGAGCGCCGCGAGGTGCAGACGGGCTTGTCCGATGGGATCAATATCGAGATCGTCGATGGCTTAAACGAAGGCGAGCAGATCAAGAAACTTTAGAAAAAAGGGGTCGAACCGAATTAAGCAAAATCGGTTCGACCCCTTTAATCCATACTCATGTCTCAGGTGAACAGGCCCCGAGTCGCCTCTCTGCCACCTTCCGTGTGTATCCACGCGAGCGCCGCGCAGTTCATCAAAACGGTAATCCAGAACATGAAGCGGAAGGACGCCTTCTTCGATTTGTGCCTGAGCGTCTGTTGCGCTATCAGGCTACCCGGCCAGCCTCCCGCCAACCCGAGGAGCAGCAGGGTTTTCTCACTTGTCCGCCATGCACCTCGCTTCGCCGCCGACTTGTCCAGCGCATAGGCAATAAAGGCGATGAAACTAAGGGCTACGTATCCGATGAGGATATTCTCGGCGAGCCTTTTCGTTGCCACCCCCGCAGCAATAGCGGCCAGGAACGCAAGCGCAGTTGCGATCGCGAAGCTGCTGCCCATTCTTGACGCTGTTGCGACTGACTTGCCTCCCACGATTTTTGCCCTAGCGGCACGAGGGCGGCCCTGCGCGTCCTTCGATAACGAGTAGGTTACGACGTCATCGAGCGCCGGCCGTCGATAGCGCTTGCCGAGCGCCGAGATGTGAATGAAGATCCGCTTGCCGCCAGCCAGCGGGGTGATGAATCCGAACCCCTTGTCGTCGTCCCATGACGTGATCTTTCCCTTGTTGCGCACGTTCTTTCTCCGCGGCTTAGTCGCTGTCAGTAGTTGTCACCGCGCCATTATGCATAGATAAGAGATAAAGGGGTCGAACCGAATTGAGCAAAATCGGTTCGACCCCTTTTTTTTGTGACGGATTAGTCGCAGGCGAACGGATCAAGGGACTATAGTTTCGGACTTGGGCGACACAAATAGCTACGAGTGAGGGCCGAAAGATGAGCGATGACCGCAATATTGGATTGGCGCTTTCCGGCGGAGGCTACCGCGCCAGCCTGTTTCACCTCGGTGCCATGCGCCGGCTCAACGAGCTTGGAGTTCTCAAGAATGTCGGGTGTATCTCTTCAGTCTCCGGAGGTTCGATCCTGTCTGGTTTTGTCGCGGACAGGATGTTGGCGGCGGGCCAGAATGTTCCGCAGTTCGATGACTGGGAGACATCCGTGGCGCAGGGGTTTCGATCGTTCGTCGGGAAGGATATCCGTACGACGCTGGTCCTGCGCTATGCTCTGATAAACGCCATCAAGCCACAGTGGCGAGCTGCGCGTCTCGCTGACGTGTTCCGCAAGAGGTTAACGGGTCGATACCTGACAGACCTCCCTAAAGAGGAAGAGGGGACGTCCTTCATGTTTCTTGCCACCGACTTCCTGGAGAGCGTTGCGTGGGAGTTCGAACAGCACCGGGTCGGTCACTACAGGATGACGAACAAGAGGCGCCTTCCGAGCGATGGTATCTCGATAGCGCAGGCGGTGGCGGCTTCCGCCTCTTTCCCGCCGATCTTTGGACCGGTTCGACTCCCGATAAAGAAGCGCAATGGTCGCGATGAACACGTCGCGTGGTTAACGGATGGCGGGGTCTACGACAACCTCGGCATGGAGCCAGTCTGGAACTCCAAAAATTACGACCGGGTGCTGATTTCCGATGGAGGTGGTGTGCTTCAGAAGGCGGTCCCCTCGTCTTACGGCGGCAGACTTTTCCGGTACTCCTCGATCGCCATGGACCAGGTTCGCTCTCGCCGGCAGTGGGAGTTCATTGCCAGGATCAAGCAGGCCGAGAAGCATGGTGATGACTACAACGGTGCGCTCTGGAGAAATGCGAGCAAGCGCAAGAAGTTTCGACAAAGCGCCGATGCCGACGGGAGGCAGAGGATCGACAAGCTGGTCGAGCAGGGGTGGTATGGCTACGACGATAGCGACGACGGCACGATCGACAACTGGATCGCCAGGATTCGTACCGACCTCGACAAATTCACGACGGCCGAAAGCAAGATCCTGGAGAACCACGGCTATTTTAACGCTGACATAGCCATTCGTGCGTTCCTGCCGGAGTTCTTGTCGGACGCTGCACCATTCAAGGTGCCACACGACGATCAGCAGTACCTCGACGACGCGGAGGTCAGGAAGCACCTGAAAGGCAGTGCATCCCGTTGGCGGTTCATTCAGCGCTACTTCCAATAATGGGGTCGAACCGATTTAAGGAAAATCGGTTCGACCCCTTCTAATATGCTCTCAGCTCTTGCCGATCGCTAGTTGCTGAGTGTCAGGTTAAACGTCCGAGCGACCAGGTAGATGATGGCTTCCGACTGAACGCCATTGAATATGTCGTTATGGTCCCTGGACACAGAATCTTCCCCCGTTGCGACCCAGATCTCCTCAGCCGAGTCGCTCTCACAGCCTTTCAAGTCTTCGCTGACAGCCTCGATCGCGAATCGATCGTTCTTTGCCAGGTACAGGTCACACGACCTACGTTTGCGTTCACAATCAACATCGATATCGCACGCGAACGCGTTATGCGTAATCAGATCCTTTTTGAAACCGACCGGCGTTGAACCGAGGAAAGCGATTCGATAGAAGATTCCGACTGCCCTGTCGCCCAGCGCTTGAAGCACGAGCATCTTCCTATAATCGCGCATTGCTTCTTCGATGTTGGTCCCTGACTCTGTCATCCGCGATCGCATCAGTGCTAATCGGCGAAGTTCAGCACGAGCCTCATCGACTTCTGCATCGGAAGCCGCAGGGTTCATCAGCAGGTATTCGTAGCCGTCGTCGAATGTATCCTGGAGGTCCGATTTCAATGCGTGAAAAAGTGCCGAGCCTCCCAGGCTATGCCCCATAGCGAAAACCCGTCTGTTCGGATACTCACCTCTGATGTGGTCGAGGATTTCTCTTAGCCCGTTCTCGCCAACGTCTCGGGAAGCAGACTTCCGCCCCCAGATGGTGAAGAAGTCGATAAGTTCGGGCAGGAACGCAACGTCCACGGAGTCGCCACGCCACCCTACATACAGGCCTAGAACCGAAGTGCCAGATTGCTCTTCGATGCGCGCCAGAAAATTGGTGAAGGAAACCAGGTTACAGTTTCCCTTCTTGGCGTTGTGGTGCCAGCCGTGTACATACAAAAGGAGTGGCTTTTCCTCGTTTTTCCTCAGCCAGTTTTCCATGTTGGACCGTTGTTCCGGCTGATGAAACGCGCCGTCATCGTCAATTTCGATCGTGAGAACTGTCGATTCCAGGCCTACCGCTACTTTTCGACCATCATGTGGTGTTTGCCACGCGACGTCGGCCACGCAGCCGGTCAGGCAAACTACGAGTAAGATCGAGAACAAGCATTTGTTCACAAGCGCCCTCTGATCAGTTCAGAATACCGACGTTTAGCAGTTTGAGAGTGTAGCGAGCTGGAACAGAAAGACCAATTGCGGTTATATGACGAGCAGGCAATGCATCCGAAGCGACTACCCTTGTCCGTACAATCGGCGGGAAACCTGACAACACATGGATGACGCGACTGGACCGAGACGTGTTCGACCCGGCAAAGTTCTCGTGTTGGGTGGTGCCGGGTTTATTGGCCGTCATGCTGTCGCTGCCTTGCTGGACGAGGGCGTGGAGCCCGTCATCGGCACCCGCTTTCCAGGTCCGCTGGGCAAGCGTGAGCCCCCGCATCCTGATGCTGCCAACGCACCACAGCGTGAGGTCAAACTCGAACGCCTGACTGTGTCCGACGATTGGCTGCCGCTCATAGAAGACGTAGACGCAGTCCTAAACTGTGTCGGCATCCTGCGTCAGCGAGGAAAGGAGACCTACGACCTCGTACACCACCGCGCGCCGGCGGCCTTGGCCGAGGCGTGCCGCGAACAGCGAAAGCGATTTGTTCATATCAGCGCCCTCGGCCTCGACAAACCGGCGCGAAGCCGCTTTCTGACATCCAAGCTCGCGGGCGAGAAGGCCATCCGCAACGTGGGTGGCGACTGGGTGTTCGCGCGACCGTCGTTGCTCGATGGCGTCGGTGGCTTCGGCGCCGCCTGGCTCCGCGGAATATCGCGCCTGCCTGTGTTTGTCGCTCCGGCGGATGCCAAGGGACACATAGCCGCACTGGATGTCTCGGAACTCGGTGAGGCGTTGACGCGGCTCGTTCTCGGCACGGCTGAGGAGCTCCGCCTTGAGGATTCGCGGGTATTCGAACTCGGCGGCACCGAGTCCTGGGAGTTTCGCGACTACATCTTTGCGCTCAGGCGGACCTACACAGACAAGCCAGCGCTGTGTATTCCGCTGCCCGGCATCCTCGCGCGCGCCGGCGCGCACCTGTTCGACGTCATTCACTTCTCGCCGTTCTCCTTCGGGCACTGGGAGCTCCTGCGGCGAGACAATGCACCGACGCGAAACCGTTTGCCCGAGCTGCTCGGCCGCGAGCCAGTATCCGTGGTCTCGCGCAACTTACTCGACTAGCGAAAAAGGGGTCTAGCGAAAAAGGGGTCGAACCGAATAAGCGAAAATCGGTCCGACCCCTTTTGGAGTCATTGAACCGAATTAAGGAAAATCGGTTCGACCCCTTTATTGTCATTCGGTAGGATTATCGGTCCCACGACAGCACATTAATTTCAGGAACAAGACGTGACCAGCACAGTACTACGATCACTGATCATCGCCTCAATTGTTCTCGTTCTCGCCGGCTGCGGAGGGGGCGGTGGAGGCGGCGGAGGCGGTTTCACTAACCCGCCACCACCTCCGCCAGACACGGGATGGCAGTCGGGCGTTTTCCAGGATGAATCGAACTTTGCTCGAAGCTGTGCGGTCCCGGGAAACAGCATCAACCTCAACACCTGCCAGCCCGTCACGGACATCCAGGGCTCGGTGCTCGATGAGAACAACTTCCTGCGTTCCTGGAGTAACCGGACGTATCTTTGGTACGACGAGATCGTCGATCGCGACCCGGGACTCTATAACGACCCGCTAGATTATTTTGACTTGTTGAAGACAACGGCGCTCTCGCCGACGGGTGCGCCGAAGGACAAGTTCCATTTCACCGACAACTCACTGGAATACTGTCAGCTCTCGCAAGGCGGCGTATCGGCGGGCTACGGCGTTACGTGGGCCTTCCTGTCCACAATTCCGCCGAGGGAAATCCTGGTTGCCTATACCGAGCCAGGTACACCGGCGACCGACAACTCGCTCCTGCGCGGCGCCCAGGTCTTAGAGATCGATGGTGTCGACATTAACGACAATACGCAGGCGGGAGTGGACATTATCAACGACGGCTTGTTTCCAGCCAGCCTCGCCGAATCGCATGATTTCACGGTCCAGGACCCCGACGGCACGATACGGACGATCACGATGGTCTCACAGGAGATCACGGTTGCCACGGTCCAGAACACGAACGTGATAGATACGCCGACCGGCCGCGTCGGCTACATGACCTTTAACGCCTTCCGAGCGCCGTCCGAGGAAGCGTTGATTGACGCGATCAACACGCTGAACCAGGGCGCAGGAATCGATGACCTCGTGCTCGACCTCCGTTACAACGGCGGCGGCTTCGGCGACATCGCGAGCCAGCTCGGCTACATGATCGCCGGTCCAACGGCGACAGCGGGTCGCATTTTCCTGCTGGATCAATATAACGACAAGCACCCGATAACGGACATCTTCGGCCGGCCGATCGAGCCGACGCCTTTCTACGACGAGACGCGGGGCTTCTCGGTTGCCCCCGGCCAACCGTTGCCGTCGCTCAATCTGCCGCGTGTGTTCGTGCTCACGGGAGGCCGTACAGCGTCTGCCAGTGAAGTACTCATGAACGGGCTGCGCGGCGTGGGCGTCCAGGTGATTCAGATCGGCTCGACGACGTCCGGCAAGCCTTACGGTTTCTTCCCGCAGGAGAACTGCGGCACGACGTACTTCTCGATCCAGTTCCGCGCCGTCAACGATCTTGACTACGGTGACTTTACGGACGGCTTCTCGCCGGCCGCCGTCGATGACGGCGAGGCCAACGTGCTCGGCTGCCAGGTGGATGACGACTTCTCGGAGCAGCTCGGTAGTACTGCAGAGGATCGGCTGGAGGTCGCGCTGGCCTACCAGGCCGGGCGGGGCTGCGTCGCACCGGTCCTGGGCGTTCCCGATGGCGCAGCGGGCAAGCCGGGATCGGCCTTAAGGGGCAAGGAGCCTGTCATCTACCGCTCTTTCTTCGATTCGAACCTCATCTTGCGGCGGCCTTGAAATGACGACGATAAAAGCAATTCTCGGTGCGAGTCTGTGGTTCACGCTGACCGGTTGCCAGACGGTCAACGGCAGCTACGATCAGCCCGCGCGTATCGTCAATCCGGACGCAGAGAGCCGGGCTGCCCTGCAGGCGGCGGTTAACGAGGCACTGGGTACGGAGGTCATGCTCGCAGATGACGCGCTGACCAACAGCAGCATTCTGCCTATCGAGCGGATGCCAACCGGCACGATGGCCGATCCCGTCCGCGAGGGGCTGATACTCGACAAGCCGATCCGGCTCCAGCTGGTCAAAAATGGTCAGGACTGCGTGCTGATCAAGATGTCCGACGGCGCACGCTACCCGCTGAGCAACACCGACTGCGAAGTGGAATAGGGGTCGAACCGAATATCCAAAAATAAGGAAAAGGGGTCGAACCGAATAATTCGACACCTGGCCCGAATTGGTCGATGGTGCACGGGGTACTTCTCGCAGCACACTTCGTCGATGCCTCGTCAATGCCGATACTTCGTCCCCAACATTGCGCAGCATGTCATTACCCGTGGCATCGATCGCCAGGCAGTGTTCTTTCATCCGCAAGACTACGCGCTTTATCGTGAGGCACTGCAAGACGCCGCAACCACCAATGACTGCCAGGTGCACGCCTATGTCTTGATGACTAATCACGTGCACTTGCTGGTTACGCCCTCGCAGGAAAGATCATTGCCGCTAATGATGCAGGCAATGGGGCGACAATACGTGCAGCGGGTCAATGCTCGTTACGGACGTACCGGAACACTATGGGAGGGCCGCTACAAAGCCAGTCCGGTTCAGGACAACTACTATCTGCTAGCTTGCCAGCGCTATATCGAACTCAATCCCGTGCGCGCTCGCGTGGTTGACGCACCCGGTGCCTACCCATACTCAAGCTACGCATACCACGCTGCAGGCGTTGACGATGCGTTGATCACCGCCCATCCATGCTACCTGAGCCTGGCTCAAGATCATTCATCACGGCAGTCAGCATACCGGGTGCTGTTTCAGGACGTGATCGACGAAAAGTTTTTGACGAGGATCCGCAAGACAACCAATGCCTGTGGCGTTATTGGTGACGATCGCTTCAAGGACCAGATCGAAGCAATGCTGGGTCGAAGGGTGCCGACTGGAACGCGCGGCAGGCCGACAAAGAGTAAAAGGGGTCGAACCGAATTTTCCAAAAATCACTAACGAGTAAAAGGGGTCGAACCGAATTTTCCAAGAGTCACTAACAGGGGTCGCGCCGAATATTCAAAATTCGGTGCGACCCCTCTATGACTTTTCGCCAAAAATCGGTTCGACCCCTTTAAGTCTTCGAGGCAGCCTGGTCTTCGGCTCGACCCTTGTTACTCACGCAGAAGAGCTTATTAAGCTAGTCGCCAACGTAGATCGCGCTGTCGACGACCTCCCTGAAGTCTTCGGGCTTCTTGCCGTTCATCAGGCGGGGGCCATCACTGCGCGTTTCGCCCATGAGTTCCCGAAAGTTTTCTTCGCGCTTCTCGTATTCGGATTTCGACGCGTATCCGGTAATCAGCAGGATATCGGTCTGCCCGTCCTCGGAGTGTTTTACCAGCAGCTGGTACGAGATGATGTAGTTCCTGCTGACCGCTTCAATGCGGTGTCTCTTCCAGTTGTTCTCGTAGTAATAAATGGCTTCTTCGTCGTTTCCGTCCAGCACCTTTACAAAGTCGATAGTGAAGATTTCCGCCAACGCCGATACAGGCAGAAGCAGGGTATAGATCAAAACAATCCGCACTGTTGCCTCCCCAAGTAGCTAAGCTGCGGCTCCGCCTGAGACCGCCGAAGTAGCACTTCGCGCCTGACAAAAAAAAGCAATCGAACAAAGCAGAATGGACCAACACCATGACAATAGGTTCGACGCATATAACGAATTCGTATCCGGGCAAACAGCGCCGCACGATTATGCGAAAAAGTTCTAGCTAATGAGGACTAAACGCGCAACCAAATTCGAAACTGCCGCATCCAATCTTTACACACATCGTGGAGACTGGAGGGGATAATGAAAGAAGAAGTATGCAAGAAGTTCGTAAGCACGTTGGCCGTTGTTGCATTGTTCGCGAGCCCGGCCGTCGTGGCAGGCGATTACGTTGCAACAGGAAAATTCAAACAGACGATCGATGTCGATGGCGCAGCGGTTATTGACGTGGCTAACGAGAGCGGTGCCATTGAAGTCATCGGCGACGACGTTGACCAGGTCACCATCAAAGCAAAAGTGCAGATCAGCAAGCGACTATCCAAGTCGAACCCCATGAAGGCTGGTCAGATTGTCAAAGCCGTCAAGCGTTCGCCGCCGGTGACCGTTGAAGACGGTCGCATTCAGATCAGCAAGATCAACTCACGCCACCAGCGTCATGCGTCGATCAGTTACAGGATCGTTGTGCCGCGCGATAGTGAGGTCAATGTGCAGTCAGTCTCTGGTGATGTGACCGTTTCCGGGGTGAAAGGCAGCGTTAATGCGACGTCTGAGAAAGGCGAGGTTACGCTCGCTGAGTCGTCCGTTCCGGACGATGCAGAGCTGGCGGCTGCGGCGAATTAGTCCAAGGTTGGCCTTTCCGGAGGTCGGCGCAAGTCTTTGAAGTCGGCCCATTGTTAGCGTCGTAGGAGCGGCATCTTACCGCGAACGCGGCTGGAAGCCGCTCCTACGGGCGTCGCATTAGACAGATGTATTAGGGTCGAACCGATCGTAGATTGACTGATTCGATCGGTTCGACCCAAATTGGTGTCAAACCTGATGATTGGGAAGTAACCGAAGCGCCTGCTCCGGACTATCCATATTTTGTCGAATTCCTAACAATTCCGTTTGCTTACGCCCGGAAAGTGTCTTAGTCTCTCCGGGAATTTCATTGCCTATTTGGGGGGCAAACATGGCAAACCTGACCATACGCCGAAGCGTATTCGGACTCTGTGCGGCCGCACTTGTGGCGCCGGCTATCGCTCAACAGCAGGACAGCCCGGCGGCTCTCGAGGAAATCGTCGTAACGTCCAGCAAGCGCGAATCGACCTTGCAGCAAATCCCGATCGCTGTTTCGGTGGTTCAGGCTGCGGATCTCAAGGAATCGCAAGTGCAGGATGTCAAGGACCTGCAGTTCCTGGTTCCGAGTCTTCGCGTCACGCAGCTGCAGACCTCTGGCAATACCAACTTCCTGATCCGTGGCTTCGGTAACGGCGCCAACAATGCTGGCATCGAGCCGTCGGTCGGCGTGTTCATCGACGGCGTGTATCGCTCGCGTTCGGCGTCGGCGCTCAATGATTTCCCGAACCTCGAACGCATCGAGGTGCTGCGCGGTCCGCAGAGCACGTTGTTCGGTAAGAACGCATCGGCCGGCGTCATCAGCGTCGTCACGGCGAAGCCGAGCATGGATAGCGTGACGGGGTCCGCCGCGGTAACGGCTGGTAGCTACGGCCAAACGATCGTCAGTGGCGATATCAGTGGCCCGATTACAGACACGATCGGCTTTGGCTTATCAGGCAGCCACAACCAGCGCAACGGCTACTACGACAACCTCGCGTTCAATGGTGCTGACTCGCTCGGCGAAGTGAATCGCTTCGGCGTCCGCGGTCAGCTGCTGTTCGTGCCATCAGACGAGCTCGAGCTCCGTTTGATCGCCGACTACGAAGAACTCGACGAAGCCTGCTGCGGCGTTGCCAACCTGCAGAACGGCCCGACGGGCGCCATTATCCGGGCCATCGGTGGCGACCTCGTCCCCGAAGAGCCGTTTGCCTACGAAGGCTTTTACGATTTCACCCCCGTGAACCAGTTCGACAACGGCGGTATCTCGCTACAGATCGACTACGACGTCAACGACTCCATGACGTTTACGTCGATCACGTCTTCCCGCGCGCTGAACCGCTTTGACAATGCTGACGTCGACTTCACGAGTGCGGCGCTCATCGATTCGGCGCAAGGTAACCTCACCGATACGGAGATCGATACGTTCACGCAGGAGCTGCGTCTTTCGGGTTCGAACAACAACCTCGACTGGATGGTCGGCGGTTTCTTCTTCGACGAGGAGGTTAAACAGGATTCCGGTCTTATCTACGGACCGGCATTCCGCCTGTACGGCGACCTGCTGACGACTGCGCTGGGCGGCGGCATTCCCGGTGTCGACCCATCGCCACTGACCGATTTCGAGAACGGCCTGATCGGGATCCAGACACTGGGTCTCCTGCCCACCGATTTCCCGACGATCACGCCGGGCACTTTTTTCGCGGCGGGCACGGGCCTGACCGAGGCGGCCACGATGGACAACCAGTCCTTCTCGCTCTTCGCCCAGGTCGACATCGCACTGGGTGACCGCGCCGTGCTGACGCTCGGCGCCAACTACACCGAGGATGAGAAGGACGTCACGTTCGATTCGACCTCGACGGACGTGTTCTCGGCTACCGACCTGGCGTTTGCGGGCGGTCGCCTGATCTATGCGCAAGCCTTCCAGGAGGCCCTGCTCGGCGGTGCGGACCCCGTGACCGCCGACGCCATCGCGTCGGGAGCCGAAGCGGCGCTGGCGGGCGTTCCCTGCACCGCGGCCACCGCACCGAATTGCAACCCCGTGCTGGCGCTCACGCCATTGCAGTTCCTGCCGCCCAACGTCGACTATCCGAACTCGGTGGAGCCCGGAACGAGCAATGACGACGACACGACCTGGACTGTGCGCCTCGCGTACGACCTTAGCGACCAGGTGAATGTCTACGGCAGCGCGGCCACGGGCTTCAAGGCAAGTTCCTGGAACCTGTCGCGCGACTCGCGGCCGTTCCCCGAGGACCAGGCGGCGCTGGAAAATGCCGGGCTGACGGTGCCTAACCTGACTTACTCAACGCGCTTCGCAGCG
Source organism: Woeseiaceae bacterium (assembly GCA_030066655.1). Classification (GTDB taxonomy): domain Bacteria; phylum Pseudomonadota; class Gammaproteobacteria; order Steroidobacterales; family Woeseiaceae; genus UBA1847. The sequence goes on from JASJBE010000059.1 coordinate 12,767, forward strand.
CCGGAAGAATCAACCGTGCTCGAGCTCGGTATGAAGGCCCGCTGGGACACGGTGGCACTCAACGTCGCGATCTTCGATCAGGAGATCGACAACTTCCAGTCGAACACCTTCGTCGGCACGGGCTTCGTCCTGCTGAACGCGGGCAAGCAGTCGACGTCGGGTGTCGAGTTTGACGTCCGCTGGGTGCCGACCGACAACTTCGAAGGCACGCTCGCTGCAACATTCATGGATCCGAAGTACGATTCATTCGAGACGGCAGCCTGTGTTCCGCCGCCGGGCAGTGCTTCCGCAAACTTCACCTGCGATCTGAGCGGCGAGACCCCGGCCGGTATTCACAAGCAGAGCATCACGACCACGGGCCGCTACAATTTCATGATCGGAAACGTCGCGGCGTTCGTTCGCGCAGAGTACATCTACGAAGACAAGATCCAGGTCATCGACAACGTGCCGGCGGATGTCGCCTCACGCGAAGTCCAGACGTTCAACGCGAGCGTTGGCATGTCTTGGGAGAATGGTTTCGAAGCGCTGCTCTGGGGCCGCAACCTCTTTGATGACAAGTACCTGGTCAGTGCGTTCCCGTCCGTCGCGCAGAATGGCAGCTACTCGGGTTACCCGAACCAGCCGCAGTCCTACGGTCTGACGGTTCGCAAGTTCTTTGACTGATCGGCCCCTGCCCTCGACTGTCTAGACAGTCCGGGCCCTTAAAGAAAATACCCGCAGCTCGCTGCGGGTATTTTTTTGCCTGTGTTGAGGAGCCGAGGCGGGTCCGAGTCGAAGCAGGTCAATGCTCCGAGTCGTCGATTATTCGTTAGTGACGTAGGAGCGGCATCTTGCCGCGATCGCGGCTGGAAGCCGCTCCTACGGTAGGCAGCTTCGCGAAATTGGGGTCGAACCGATTTAACCCGATTCTGCTAATCGGCTTGTCGTTTTGGCCTTGCAGGATGTCTACGCCGATGCTGCGTTAAAGCGTATCTTCACGCGGCCTTCGCTAATCTTGCGGCCGTCAGATGCTCGAAGTGCGTAGCGCAACGCCAGCTTCTTGCCCAATGCTTCGTTTTGGACAGCGAAGCGCAGCGATGTGCGGAATAGAGACTGTGTTTCGTTGGCTGCGAGTGATCCGAGCGTCGTCCGGATAATGATTGCACCATCTCGGTTTTCTACGTCCGGGTAGCTGGAGCTGGTGTTGCCGGTGACAGAGCGTTTGTCGAATGGGTTTGTGTGGATGCGATCCGCCACATCGAGCCCCGGAAGGCGCGGCATGCCGATTTCGACAGCGAGATCTTTGAGCGCTACGTCACCGTCATTGCGGATGCAGAGATCAACCTTCGCCGCACACTCCTCAAAAAAGTAGTGTTTCCTGGCGGCTTCGGCGACTTCCCTACCCGCGTCGTGCTCGTCGCCGGATGCGTCCTTCGTCGGCTCGTCTTCCTTCGCCATGTTGAGCATCTGCGTCGTGAGTCTCATCGTCTGCTTCAAGGTCTGAGTGATAGTCCTCGTCATGCTTGTGTCGCTGCTCGTGTCCTCATCGGCAAACGGAGGATTCGAGGCGTCGGGAGCGGTGACCTCGATGAACTCGCAGTCGGGATCGTCATTGAACCCAACCGCCACGTCGACGCTGTCCGGCAAAGCCACGGGTTCGGCCTCAACGACTGCCTGCGCATGACCGTTCAGCAGCTCGCGCCGGTCTATCTCGACCAGTTCACGGCCATCACGTTGCCAGCAAGCGCCCCGGCGCAGCTCGTCAGACAGGTCGTGTGCGAGGAAGTAGGGGCCAAACTCACAACCGTCGATCTCCAGCGCGCCCACGAGCTTGCCGTCAATCTGATCGAAGATGAACGCGAGGTCGAGCACGGGTTCGACCAGTCCGGAAATCAGCCGGTGGGCTCGCTTCAGGTCGCTGATAGTACTGTCAGAGATGCCCACGATTTTCGCGCCGTTGACGCCACCCGGATTCACGCCGAACAGGATGTTCCGCGGTCCTTCGACGCTGGCGTTTGCCAGGCCAATGACTTCCCGAACCAGAGACTCACGATCAAGCGCCTGAAACGGGTCGAAGACCAGTAATTCCGACGATGTCGTGGGTGATGCGAGCATTTGCTTCAGGAGCATGGTATCCGTCCAGGCGTCCAGCGGACCGACAAAGATAGGGCTTCCTCATTATGTTGTCTGCGAAACCGGTCTCACTATGAAATAGGGGTAAAAAAGGGGTCGAACCGATTTTTATGATTCTCTATTCAGTCTTAGCAAGCCGACTGGTCTGAAAAATCGGTTCGACCCCATTTTCTCAATAACGCCACAATTCACCATTTTCCTGCCTCACGCTGTGCAGATACTGACGCGAAGCTGGTCTTACTACCGAGAAGGAGGTCAGTCATGCCAGTCAACGCAAATCTGTGGAAACACTTCAACAGGCTGTTCGAGCAACGCTCCAATAGGCCTCTGCCTCCGCTCGATGCCGACCTCGACTACACGCAGCTTCCCAGGTCGCTCGCCCGATCGCTCGCCGTGTTCCAGCTCGGCGAGTCCGGCGGCGGCACCGTCGTGTCTCAGGCGCGGGCATCGCGTCTGGATGCTGTCGATGACGACTACGTATGCGCGCTCGCGCACTTCGTCGCGGAGGAGCACCGGCACGCGAGCATTCTTGCCATCTGCGTGCGCTTGCTCGGCGGCGAACTGATCCGCACCAACTGGACGGCGAAGTTGTTCGTGCTCGGCCGACGGTTGATGGGCTTACGCCTGAAGATTCTTGTGTTGCTCGCAGCCGAAGTTGTAGGCCTGTGCTATTACCGCCTCATTGCATCGCGATTGCCGCCCTGCAATCTGCGAGACTGGTTGCTCGATATTGCGGCGGATGAGGCCAGCCACCTCGAGTTTCACTGCGCGTTCCTGCGAAGCCAGCTACGCGGCCCGGTATCGAGGTTCGTTTTTCTCTCGATGTGGCGGTCGCTGATGACGGTTAGCGAAGTCGTTGTACTGATTGATCATCGGAAGGCATTGCACGACCTGTATATCGATCGGTCCGACGTGCGGGCCGCGTGGCGATCGTATCGACATGCCGTCGAGTCCGCCGTGCTGCGGTCGTCGGCGGATTTCGGCAGAGCAAGCTCCGCTGACTGTGTTGGTACGGTCTAATAGCCCGAGGGCATTAACTCAAAGGGGTCGAACCGCTTTTTCAGGCAGCGGGGATCAAACCGAACAGATTGCCAAGGTGAAAAACCGGTTCGACCCCTTTTCAAATCCATAGGTTGGTTTATTCGGTTCGACCCCTTAAAAAAAGCCACCTCTCTCGAGGTGGCCTTCGATGGTCGCAAAAAGCGTTCAGCAACTAGAAGCGATACTCGAACGTAGCTGTGACCGTCCGCGGCGGTCCGTAGAAGACCGTCGTGTTGTCTTCTGCACCCAGCACAGTGGCACAACCACCGGTGACGCCGAAGCAGTAGCCAGCGGTCTTCACTTCTTCATCGCCGAGGTTCTTGGCATGCAGGCCAATGCTCCAGCGGTCGTCATCGGAGACATAGACGGCGCTGAGGTTGAAGATCTCATAGGCGTCCTGGTCGATGATCGGTGCGGGTGCCTCGAACTGCACGATGTCGCCGCGGTGAGAAACGTTGCCATTGAAGGTCAACGTGCCATTGGCCGTGTCTGCCGCATACGTCAGTCCGAAATACACCATCGTCTCAGGCGTGTTCTGGATCGCCCGGTCGCTCGAGATGTCGATCAAATTATCGGGGTCAGCAGGATCGACGATAAGGAACTCGGTGAATTTTGCGTCGAGGAAGCTGAAGGTCAGCTGGGCACTCAGGTTATCGGTAATCAGCAGATTGCCCTCGAACTCGATGCCGTTGATCTCGGCTGCACCGGCGTTCGTCACCGCACCGGCGAACGTTTCGTTGATGCCATCGTTGTCCGAATCAACGCCGACAGAACTGGGGATCTGCACGTCTTTGTAATCGCTAATGAACAATGCGACGTTCGCTCGCGCCCGCCCGTCAAGCAGTGTCGCCTTGTAGCCCACTTCGAAGGAATCGAGGGTCTCAGGTTCGAAGCCTCTCTCCGCTTCCGGAGAGGCGAAGTTGGCGCCGCGTGGATCGAAACTGCCGGCCTTGAACCCCTGGCTGTAGCCGCCGTAAATGGTGGCGTTGTCGTCCAGGCTGTAGGAGAAGTTAATGCGCGGCGAGAAGTCGTCGAAGGTGCGGCTTGCCTCGTAGTCGCTCTGTGTCAAGAGCAGAACCGCAGAATCGTTGCCAAAGAAGGGCGAGCCTACACCGAGGTATACAGCGCGGAAGATATCGGAGCTACGCTCGTCTTCCGTGTAGCGACCGCCGATTGAGACCGCGAAGTCATCAGTCAGGTCATAGGTCACGTCGGCAAACAGGGACCACGCCTCGGTATCCACCGAGCCACCGGTGTATGCCGTCACGGTGTTGAGCACGACGTCGAAGTCATTAGCTGCCTTGGCATCCAGGTAGTAAAAGCCGAAAACACCGTTCAAGCGGTCACCGCTGTACAGCAGCTGGAATTCCTGGCTGGTCTGTTCGTTGTCATAGATGACCGGCGCGTCGAAGTCCGGGACGGGCAGGCTGTCGAAGTCGATGACCGACTCGGTAAAGTCCTCGCGCATGGCCGTTAACGAGCGGAGCGTGAAATTGTCATTCAATTCCCAATCAATGGACAGACTGAAACCCTCTGAATCGACTTCCTGGTTTCCATCGATACCGGCGGTCGATGGATTCTCGGAGGCGCCGGCTTCCGTATCACGCACATTGCTAAGCACCGGATTGCCGCTGACGGCTGCCGGTGCTACTCGGAAGCCCGCCACCGGGTTCGATCTGTCATTGGTGTTGTCGTAGGCAAGCCGGAAACTGAGGTTGTCGGTCGGTTCGAACTCTGCGCTGATACGATAGGCAAATATGTCCTTGTCGTAGTGCTCGGCGCCCGTGAAGCGGTTCTCTCCGTAGCCATCGCGGTTAAGGCTCGCCAGGGTAGCGCCAAGCCGGAACGAATCAGTGAGAGGCGCGGATCCCGTGACTACCATGTCCATCTGGCTGAAACTGCCGACAGACGCTTTCGCCCTCAATGTGGGCTCTTCACTAAGGCGCCGGGTCACGTACTTGATGGCGCCGCCCACGGCATTACGTCCATACAGCGTGCCCTGGGGTCCGCGCAGGACCTCGATGCGCTCGACGTCGTAGATATCGAGCAGGGCGCCCTGCGGACGGGCGATGTAAATGTCATCGATGTACAGTGCGACACCCTGCTCGAAGCCTGCCAGCGGGTCCTGCTGACCGATGCCACGAATGAATGCCGTCAGCGTCGAGTTGGTTGCTCTCGATGGCTCGAGCGTAACGCTCGGTGTTTGCTGCGCGATCTCGGTAATGTCGGCCGCACCACGAAGCTCCAGTTGCTCGGTCGAAAATGCCGAAACCGCAGCGGGGACATCCTGAAGGCTCTCCTCGCGCCGCCTCGCCGTGACCGTGATCTCTTCTAGCGTGCCGCTGGCGCCCTCATCCTGAGCCTGTGCCTGCTCGGTCGGTGCGATGGCCAGTAAGCCAAACGCAGCAGCCATGCCAAGCGCAGTCGTGTAATGCCTTGAGAATTTTCGAAATTGCATGCTGTCCCCCATTTGTTTTTTGCGGGCGCAACACACCCGCATTGTTCAACGAACGTTGGACGAATCGTAATTCAACGTTTGTTGAATATCAAGGCGGAACGGGGTCTGCCGCGCCTTTAGCGAGGCGCCGATCAGTGCTTACACAGTTGGCGGAATCCGGCGGCGAGGAACGCGGGCATGCGGTCGATGACCGAGGCGATATCGGTCGACTTGCAGGCGCCGCCCGACAGGTTATCGATACGCCCGGTTTCAGCAAACGTCAGCGTCAGCGCGCCGGACAGGAAATGGTAGCTCCAGTAGAGATCTTCCGGATCGCTGTCGGGCAGCGCGCGTTTCAGCGCGTCGATAAAACGCGAGACCAGCGGATCGAAGTAGCGTGACATCAGTTCGCCGCCGCGATCCGGCGAATTGTTGATCTGCGCGATGAGCTGGTAGTAATGGCTCCACTGGTCGTGATCCTCGGCGAGTAGCGACAAGAGCGGCCGCGTGAATGCGCCGATGATCTCCTCGACCGTCGGCTCGTCGTCAGGGTGTCGCTTCTCGACTTCCTCGAGCGCCTTTAACCGGATCTCGTTCAGGTACTCGACGCGCCGCAGCATGACCTGGTCGAACAGGTCTTTCTTGGACTCGAAGTGGTAGTAGGCGAGGGAAACGTCGGCCTCGGCCTTGGTCATGATCTGGCGGATCGAGACGCCCTCGAAGCCGTGATGCGCGAAGAGCTCTTCGGCCGCGTCGAGGATCCGTTCGCGGGTCGGGTGCATATCTTTAGCCATGACCTACGCTAACCGACACTCATTTGAATTTCAACAATCGTTGAACTAACATTCAACGCTCGTTGAAATCCACGAAGGGAATCGTGGCGGGGGACTATCAAGAATGAGAAAAATGGGCATCGTGTCGACCGGCACGTGGTTTCCGGAAACCACCATGACCGCCGAAGAGCTCGCGTCAGCGAGCGGTCTTCCCGAGTGGGTCGTGCGTGAAAAACTCGGCATCGAGCGCAAGTACGTCGCGGATCCGAATGTGCATCCCAATGACATGGCGGTCAACGCGGCCAGAAAGGCGATAGACAACGCCGGCATTGACCCGATGGATATCGACGTTGTGTTGTGCACGACGGAGGAATGGCGCGAGTACCTGCTGTGGACCACGGCCGTCGACATCGCTGAGCGCGTTGGCGCGAAGCGCGCCTGGGGTGTGGACGTGCACGCGCGTTGCGTGACGACGATTGCCGCGATGAAACTCGCGCACGGCCTGCTATCGGAAGACGAGTCGATCAACACGGTGCTGATCGCCGGCGGCTATGCGATTTCCCATTTCATCGACTACGCCGATCTCGATACGTCCTTCCTGTTTAACATCGGGGCCGGCGCCGGGGCGATGATCCTGAAGCGCGACCACCCCGAAAACCAGGTGCTGGGCAATCACATGATTTGCGACGGGTCGATGAGCCGTCACGTGATCGTGCCGAGCAGCGGTACCGTGCAACATCCGACCGACCAGGCGGTCGCCGACGGCGGTTTCAAGTTCCGCCTCGTGGAGCCCGAGGCCATGAAAGCCCGGCTCGGCGAGGTGTCCATCCCGAACTGGCTCACTTGTGCCGACGAGGCCTTGAGGAAATCCGGCTTGAAGAGCGACGGCACGCCCTACACGCGTGACGACATCGATTTCTTGAATATGTCGCTGATCAAACCGTCCGGGCACAACGAGATGCTGAGTCAGCTGGGGCTTAACGAAGAGCAAAGCGTTTACATCTCGGACACCGGTCACATTGGTGAGCAGGACGGAATTATCAACATCGAGGTCGGCCTCGAGCAGGGCCGCTTAAAGGCCGGCGACACGATGCTGATGCTGGGTGCCGGCATCGGCTATGTCTGGGGTGGCGCCATCGTTCAGTGGGGACCCGCACAATGAAACAGCTTTCACACTACGTCACTGACTGGCTCGACAAGCGCGCCAGGCTTACGCCGGACAAGGTCGCGCTGATCGACTACGCCACCGGCGCTGAGACCACGTATGCCGCGTGGAACGAGCGCGTCAACCAGACGGCGAACTACTTGCGGAGCCTCGGCGTCGGCAAAGGCGACCTGGTCGCCGTCTACGCGATGAACCGCGTCGAGTATCTCGACCTGTTCTGGGCGGCGCCCAAGATCGGCGCGATCCTGCAAAACCTGAACTGGCGCCTGACCGTGCACGAGCTTAAGGGCATCGTCGACAGTGGCGAGCCGAAGGTCCTCGTTTACAGCGACGACTGGCGCGAGCAGGTCGAGCAACTTAAACCCTCGTTTACGACGGTGAAGCACGTCGTCGCGATGAACGACCCGGGTCCGGGCGAACACGATATCGCTGAGCGCGATTCGATGAGTGCGACACTGACCGAGGTGCCGGAGCTTACGCTCGACGATCCCTGGGGCATCTACTACACCGGCGGTACGACCGGGCTGCCGAAGGGCGCCGTCGTCACGCACGGCAACGTGACCTGGAACAGCGTCAACACGATCACGTCGTGGGGCATTACCGGCCAGCACAAGGCGGCGCTGCAGCTGCCGTTCTTCCACATCGGCGGGCCGATGATCTTCATGATGCCGATGGTCCATGCCGGCGGCACGACGATCCTGTGCAACGGATTCGACCTGGACCAGACCTTCGACCTCGTCGAGAACTCGGGCATCACCCACTACGTCGCGGTGCCGACGATGTTCCAGATGCTGCAGGAGCACGAGCGCTGGGACGCTGCCGATTTCTCGAAGCTGGAGCTGGTGATCAGCGGCGGTGCGCCCTGTCCGCTACCCATCATGGAGAAGTTCTGGGACCGCGGCGTCGACTTCAAGATGGGCTACGGCCTGACCGAAGCGTCCGGCAATAACTTCTGGCTGCCGCCGGACAAGGTCCGAGAAAAGATCGGCTCTGTCGGATTCCCGATCTTCCACATCGACATGAAGACCATCCGCGAGGACGGCAGTGCTTGCGACGACGGCGAGGAGGGCGAACTGCTGATTCGCGGCCCTCACATCATGGCCGGCTACTGGAAGAACCCCGACGCGACCGCCGAGACCATTCGCGATGGCTGGCTGCACACGGGCGATGTCGCCGTCCGCGACGCCGACGGCTGCTACTCGATCCTCGGCCGCTCCAAGGAGATGTTCATCAGCGGCGGCGAGAACGTCTATCCCGCCGAGATCGAATCGGTGCTGACGGCTCATGAGAAGGTACTCGAAGCCGCCGTGATTGGCGTGCCGCACGAAACCTGGGGCGAGGTGGGTCGCGCGTTCATCGTCGCCGACGACGGATATGACGAAGCTGACCTGAAAGCCTTCCTCGACGAGCGCCTGGCGCGCTACAAGTTGCCGCGCTCGATCGTGCTGCTGGACGCGCTGCCGCTGACGGCGATCGGCAAGCTCGACAAGAAGGTGCTTGAGAAGTACGAGGTCGACGAATGAGCATTCCCGTTCTCGACGGTATCACCGCGCGCACGGTAACGACCGAGCGCCTGACGACTCGCGTGCTGTTCACCGGTCCCGACGACGGCATCCCGGTGCTGTTCGTGCACGGTAACTTCTCGAGCGCCACGTGGTGGGAAGAGACGCTGGTGACCTTGCCGCCCGAGTACCGAGGCATTGCGCCCGACCAGCGCGGCTACGGAGGCGCGGACCCCGAGGCCAAGATCGATGCGACGCGCGGCATGCGCGACTTCGTCGACGATGCGCTGGCATTGATGGACCATCTCGGCCACGAACGTTTTCACCTCGTGGGCAACTCGCTGGGCGGACTTGTGGTCTGGTGGGTCATGGCCGACGCCCCCGAGCGCCTGTTGTCGGCGACCCTCGCCGGGCCCGGCGCACCGTTCGGCTTCGGCGGGACGAGGGATGCCGACGGCACGCCGACGACGCCTGATTTCGCCGGCTCCGGCGGCGGCCTGATCAACCCGGACCTGATCAAGAGCCTGCTGGCGGGCGACAAGGACTCGATCGGGGATTTCAGCCCGCGCGGCATCATGCGCCGGCTGGTCTGGAGCGGCGGCCAGATACCCGAGCGCGAAGACGCGCTGATCGACGCGATGTTCGAAGTGCACATCGGTGACCGCGAGTTGCCGGGCGACTTCGAAAAGTCGGAGAACTGGCCCTACGTCGCGCCGGGCAAGTGGGGGGCGACCAACGCGATGTCGCCCAAGTACATCGGCAATCTCGTCGAACGCATACTCGCCGGCGAGCCGAAGGTCCACACGTTGTGGATCTACGGCGCCGACGACCTCGCCGTATGCAACACGGCCGCGTCGGATCCCGGCACCTGGGGCCCGACGGGTCGCCTGCCGGGCTTTCCGGGCTCCGAGGCCTATCCGCCGCAGCCGATGATGGACCAGATCCGCAAGATGCTGGACGACTATACGGCCGCCGGCGGCTCCTACGAGGAGGTCGTGATTCCCGACAGCGGCCACGTGCCATTCATCACGCACATCGAAGCATTCGATCAGGTGTTTCATGCCCACCTCGACAAGACGAGCTAACGAGGAAATGGGGACATTCTGCTTTTCTCGTTTTCCCTGTCCCTGTGAAGAAGGCAGGAAAAGCAGAATGTCCCCATTTATGTGATGGATAGCGTGAAGTCTGATCAACACGTCTTCGAGTTAGGCGCATACACCTGCGTGTCCGGCAAAGAGATAGACGATGTCCGGGTCGGATACGAAACCTATGGCACGCTGAACGCCGACAAGAGCAATGCCATCCTCGTGTGCCACTACTTCTCCGGCAACGCGCGCGCCGCCGGTCCGGCGGACGACGATCACGAGCTCCCGGGCTGGTGGGATAACCTGATCGGCCCGGGCAAAGCTCTCGACACGGACCGTTACTTTGTCGTCAGCAGCAACACGCTCGCCAACCTCAACGCGGCTGACGGCCGCTCGGTCATGACGGGCCCGGCCAGCCCGAATCCTGCGACCGGCAAAGCCTATGGACTGGATTTTCCGCTCGTCACGGTCGAGGACTTCGTGCACGTGCAGAAGCGCCTGCTGGAGCACTTAGGTATCGAGCGACTCGTTGCCGTCGCCGGCCCGTCCGGCGGTTCGGTGCAGGCCATCCAGTGGTCGGTTCAGTACCCCGACATGGTGCCCTGCGTGATCGCGGTGATTTCACCGGGGCTGTACATTCACCCCTTCGCCGCCGGCATGATGGAGTTGTGGTCCCGGCCGATCACGGCGGACCCCAAGTGGAATGACGGAGACTACGACGCGGCGAACCCGCCCAAAGAAGGCCTGGCGCAGGCCCTGGCGCTGGTCAATCTGACGTCTTTATCCTACGAGTTTGTCGGTGGCTTCGGTTACGGCCCCGCCGATGCGGACAAGCCTCCCGCGGAATCTCTGGATAACCTGTTTGTCGCCGACGCGATGCTCGATGATATCGCCCGCGCCAGGGCCGAGAGCCTGGATGCGAACAGCTTTCTGTACATGGTGCGGGCGTACAAGCTGTACGACGTACGGCAACGCCTGCATGAATCCCGCGCAAGGTATCTGTTCGTACCGTCAGAAACCGACATGGTGTTTCCGCCGCATCTGTCGGTCACGGCCGTCGATGACCTGAAGGCGGCAGGACTCGACGCAGAGCTGTTCATGCTCAACGTGACGGGCGGCCACCTCGACGGGCTGGCGAAGATCGATCAGGCCGAGCAGGCCATCAGGACGTTTCTCGACGACTGATTTGGGGACATTCTGCTTTTGTTGCTTCTTGCTGGACTGACGCAGCAAGCAACAAAAGCAGAATGTCCCCATTACGCAGAAAAGCAGAATGTCCCCATTTTAGAGATCCATCGCCATTTCGACGCGGCGGTCGAGCTCATCGTCCGTCGTGAACAGCGACGCGGCGATCGTGACCACGACCGCGGTCGCCATGACGAACACGTACCACGGCACGCCGCCGGGCCACGTGAAGTCCGCATGGTCGAAGCGGTTGAGCAATTCGATGCCAACGCCGCCGACCGTCGCGAGCAGCGCCGCCACCATACCCGTCATGACGCCCTTGCTGGTCGCGCCCTTCCACAACAGACCGATGATGAAGATCGGAAACGTCGCTGCGGCCAATGTGCCGAAACCGTAGGTCCCGAGTATGGCCACCATGTCGCCGCTCGCCGCCGCGAATCCGATCGCCGCGATGCCCATGACCGACATCGCGATGCGCGAGACCGTCACCTGCTGGGCCGGATTCATCGTGACGCCGAACGATCCCGGCAAGTCACGCGACACGATATTGCCAGCCAGCGACAGGAACAGGCTCGACGTGGACAACGCAGCGGCCAGCACGGCCGGGTAGACGAAGACCTGGGCGAACAGGCCGAGGTAGTCCGCGACCTTGAACACGGCCTTGTCCGGATGGTCGATCTCGACCAGGCCGTTGGCCGCGAGGTAGATGGCGCAGTAGCCGATGGCCATCACCATGGCGCCGGTTATGACGTTGGTGCTGACTGCGTACAACGAAAGCTTCGGCAGTTCCCGCGGGTTGCGAAGCATCATGATGCGCGTCAGGACTTGCGGCTGGCACATGATGCCGAGCGTGGGCAGCATGACCCAGGCGAACGCAAACGCGCCCGGCAGACTGCCCCACGCGGTCATGGCGGCCGGGTCCAGGTTCGTTGACCCGTTCCCGGCCTCCGAGATGGAGGCGAGGACCGGCTCGAAGCCGCCCGTTACGGCGAAGAACGCGATCGCGAATACGAGGCCGGCCAGGACGATCACGAAGCCCTGGAACGCCTGCGTCAGGATGCCGCCGATCTCTCCGCTCAAGACTGTGTAGGTGATCAGGATAGCGAAGATAACGACGCTGATGATGAGCTTGTTCCAGTCGAACAGGTTCTCGAACAGCTTGGCGCAGGCCTCAACCTGTGCCGACAGGTACATCGCGCAGCCGATAAACAGCATCAGCGACAGGATCAGTTTGATGCCACGGTGACCGTTGAAGCGCAGGTCCGATACGTCGCCCAGGCTCGCGACGGTGCCAATCTCTGCCAGTGCGCGTAGCTTTTTGCCGATGACGAGATAGCCGAACACGAAACCGGGTGCTGCGAACATGAACAGCAGGATCGTGTTGCCGGTGCTGTAGACGAGACCCGGCACACCAACGACGGCGAAGGCGCTGCCAACGGCGGCCATCGTCGCGAGGCCGACGGTCAGAGGGCCGAAGATCTTCGCGCCGCCGAAAAACGCCTCGGGTGAGGTCACTTTCTTCTGCGCCCACACACCGATGCCGAAGGAAATGGCGAGGACGGCCACGGACGAGGCGAGGATCAGGTATTTCTCCCAGTCGCTCATGACGAGTCTCCCTCGTCCCTGGCTTTCTCGTCTTCGTGCGCGCCCTTCAGGAACTCGTCCCAACGCTCGCGGGACAGCCAGCGGTCCTTGACCGCCTCGAAACCGAAGCCCATCAGCAGCGTTGGCACGAGCCAGAACAGGACGACGATCGCGGCGAAGGACGGGTGGAAGCCGAACACGGTGAATTCAGGCTCACGACCCTCGAAAGCTTGCGCGTAGTGATTGCCGACGAGGAACGCGGCTGCCCACATCAGGATCCAGATCAGGGAGGGGAACGCGACCAGCTTTAAGTCAAATTGGCCCTTGTGCGACGAGCCCAGCACGCCGTAGACGAGCAGCAGGCCGAGCAGTGCGAAGAGCCCGGCGAACCAGTGTCCGGCCCCGGCCAGTGCGACCATCGCGATCCACAGCAGGCCGCTGATGACGACGAGGATTGTCTCCGATTTCCCTTTCTTCATTGTTTTTCTAGGGGCTGTAGGCACTGTGGGGATGCACTCTGCCGGAGTCCATTTTTTCGCCCGGCAAGGCGGAGGGAGCGCCGTTTAGCACCGCTAAACAAGCGACTGACAACGCCGCTGGCGGAAAAATGGATCCGGCCCTTCGGGTTGTCCCTGAAAAAGCGTCACTGGGCGTTGCTCGTACCCAAGGGGCAGACCCTCGTTCATTTGGAATCACCAAACCTCACTCCTCGCGCCTACATTGACGCTTTTTCAGGGACGACAGGGTACATCCCCACAGTGCCTACAGTCCCTATAGGCGGCGCCGTCTCTGCGGCGGGAGAACGGCCATCCTTTTAGTCGGAGGAGGGCCGGCTAAGATCGCGAATCAAAAATTCAACGCTCGTTGGAATAATACCAGTGTTCTGGCAATATGAAATATGTGTTGACGTTGCTACCCACCAACGCGACCTTCCGGTCCGCCGCTGAAACCATCGAAATCGGTGATGATGTGCGCGTTCATCACCTGGTTCCGCGCTTCAATGAGACGCACCCGATCCCGATCATCCTGGTCCACTCGCTGCTGTCGAAGTGGTACGTGTTCGACCTGCATCCGAATCGAAGCCTCGCGGCGTACCTCCGCGACAACGGCTACGACGTCTGGTGCGTCGATTGGGGCGTTCCCGACAATACCCGGCCGACACCGAGCTTCAGTGCCTACGTGCAGAACTGGCTCGATTCTGTCGTCGACGTCGTCACGGCTGAGAGCGGCGCCGATCGCGTGACGATGTTCGGCTATTCGCTCGGCGGCGTGCTGTCGACAATGTACGCATCGCTATACCCTGATCGGCTACAGAATCTCGTCACACTGACCACACCCGTCGACTTTTCCGAAACGGGCCTCAACCAGCTGTACGCTCGGGCGTTCCCCGCCGAGACGATGGTCGACTTCTGGGGCAATATCCCGGTGTGGTGGCTGAAGAGCGCGACTCTATGGGGAACGATGGCTCGCGCCCGTGGCTTGTGGAAGTCGTTTGGCAGCGAATTGTCGAGCCCGGCAGGCCGGAGCGTCGTGGCCGAAGTCATGCGCTGGACCTTCGACAATGTGCCGCTGGCAGGGGAGATGTTCCGCCGGCTGATGCGTGACTGCTATCGGGAGAACCTGCTGATCGAGGACCGCTTTACCATCGGCGGCGAGATCGTTCGCCTGTCCAGTATTTCCGCCTCGCTACTCACGATCTCTGCATCGGACGACGATCTTTGTCCGCGTGTGGCGGCCGAGGCACTCAATCACGCCGTCTCGAGCGAAGATGAGACGGCAATCATGGTCCCGGGCAGTCACCTCGGTGCCGTCATCGGCCAGGAAGCGCACCACCTGTTGTGGACGCGTGTTGTGGACTGGCTGTCCCGGCGGTCGGGTCACCACCCGGCTGCTTACTACGGAGTCAACGATGCTATTTGATAACACCAGTCCCGGCGCCGCGATCCGGGGCATCGCCGACCGGCTTCTCGTCACCGCGGGTGAGAGGATCGATGAGATCGTCGCCTCGGAGGAGTTTTCCGAGGCCGTTGCCCGCGGCATGTCGGTGGCCGCTACGACGGCCGGGTCAGTGCGGGGCATGACGCACGTCGTTGGCGACATCGCGTCGGAGTGGTTCAACGTCCCGACGCGGGCGCAGGTACACGAGCTGTCGCGCCGCCTGACGCATCTCGAGATGTTGCTCGACGACGTCGACGTTAAGACCAGCGAACTGGTTGAGCGTCTCGGTGAACAGGATGCCGAGGATTGACTCGACCATAAGGGGCCTGCTCAAAGCGGTCACCCGGCCCGCGCGAACCGCGCGGGCGATCACGTCGTCGTTCACGTACCCGGTGGGGCAGACCCCGCGCGAAAAAGTATGGCGGCTGAACAAGTGCGTCCTCTATCGCTACAAGCCGGTTCGCCCGGCCGCTGAACGGCACCCGGTGCCGCTGTTGCTCGTGTTTGCCGCCATCAACCGCCCGTTCCTGTTCGACATGCGGCCCGGTTTCAGCTTTATCGAGTTCATGCTCGAGCAGGGCTTCGACGTTTACCTCTTCGACTGGGGCGAGTTCGGTCCCGAAGACGGGGATATGACGCTTGACGACTATGGCGCCGAGTACGTGCCGCGGGCGGTGCGGCGAGTCTTGCGTGATTCGGGCGCCAAAGAGGTGAGCGTGCTCGGCTACTGCATGGGCGCCATCATCGTGCTCCTGTACGCGGCCCTGAACATAGATGGGCCGATGAGAAACATGATCCTGCTCACGACGCCGCTCGACATGTCCGAGCGAGAGGGCAGCAAGTTCGTCACGTGGTTGGACAAGCGCTGGTTCGACGTCGACAAGGTGACCGGCGGCCTCGACGGTGTGCTCCCGACCATGGCCATCGAGAACGGCGGCAAGATGCTGAAAGTGGCTGCCAATTATGTAGGCGCTTACGTCAATCTGTGGGACCGCATCGATAACCCGGAGTCGGTCGCGAACTGGCAGGCCATGCACCGCTGGGTGCATGACGGCGTCCCGCTGCCGGCCGGCGCGTTCAGGCAGTGGGTCCGCGATTACCTGTGGGACAACGCGCTCGTGTCCGGCAAGCACACCGTGAAGGGCCAGAGGGTCGACCTCGGAAAGATCACGGTGCCAACGCTCAACATCCTCGCGAAGTACGACCATATCGTGCCGGTAGCCCAGTCGATGGCGGTCGGCGAGCTCCTCGGCAGCAAGGACATCACGACCGAGGTGCTCAATGCGGGGCACATCGGCATCATGGCGGGCAGAAAATCCAAGGGTGAGCTGTGGCCGAAACTTGCCGCCTGGCTGGGCGAGCGCTCCGGCCTCGACGCCAGGAACGCCCATTCAGGAGCTCGCGCAGAGCCGGTGAAGCGGGCGGCCCGCAAGAAGACGGCTGACAAGACGGCGTCAAGTAAGAAATCAATCGCACGGGAAAAGGCGACTGATCAGAAGGTGCCACCCAAGAAAACGACCGCACCGAATAAGGCGACTGACCAGAAGGTGCCACCCAAGAAAACGACCGCACGGAAAGAGGCGACTGATCAGAAGGCGCCACGCAAGAAATCAGCCGTGAAAAAGAAGGTCGCCAGGAAGACGACGGCGACGAAGAAAAAAGCGTCCAGGAAGAAGGCGTCCAGGAAGAAGTGAGCGGCGAAGCAATAGCCGACCGAACACCGTCCTCTTCACTCACTCTTTAGTGCGTCGCTCCCGCAGTTCGGCGAGGATCGCGTCGGTGTCTGCGCCGATTTCCGGTGGGCTCGACGGCGTGCTGCATTCGGACCGGCTGAAACGCGGTGCGGGCGCCGGCTGGGTGACGCCTCCGACCTTGATATACGTTTCGCGGGCCTGGTTGTGTGGATGGTCCGGCGCCTCGCGGTAGTCGAGCACCGGTGCGAAGCAGACGTCCGTTCCCTCGAGAATTTCACACCATTCGTCGCGAGTCTTAGCAACAAAGACGGCGGCCAATCGGGCTTTCATATCGGGCCAGCGCGATGGGTTGTCCCTGTCCTTGAACACGGCCGGATCGAGGCCGGCCTTCTCGATCAACAGCGCGTAGAACTGTGGCTCGTAGGAGCCGATCGAAATGAACTTCGCGTCGGCCGTTTTATACACGTTGTAGTAGGGCACTGCGCCATCGAGCAGGTTGGACTCCCGCTCGGGCGTCCACACACCGAGTTTGTCCATAGTGCGAAACATGCTCATGAGGCTGGCCGTACCGTCGGTGATGGCGGCATCGATTACCTGGCCCTTGCCCGAGGAACGCACCTCGAGCAACGCCGCAAGAATGCCCACGACGAGGAACAGGCTGCCGCCGCCGAAATCGCCAACGAGGTTCAGCGGAATAGTGGGTTTGTCACGGTCGCCGATGGCCGCCAGCGCACCCGTCAATGCGATATAGTTGATGTCATGACCGGCGCTGTGGGCGAGCGGTCCTGCCTGGCCCCAGCCCGTCATGCGACCGTAGATCAGCCGCGGATTGCGCGACAGGCAGACATCCGGCCCGAAGCCGAGTCGCTCGGCGACGCCCGGCCGGTTGCCTTCGAAGAGCACGTCTGCCGACTCGACGAGCGCCAACAGGTTATCCAGTCCCTCCGACGTCTTGACGTCGAAGACGACCGACTTTTTATTGCGAGAGTGAATGTCGAGGTGCGACGGTGGTGCCACGCCCGTGGCTTCGGTGGAGCGCTCTACGACGATGACCTCGGCGCCGAGGTCTGCGAGCAGCATGCCCGCGTACGGACCGGGGCCGATGCCCTTCATCTCGATGACGCGGATTCCGGCAAGTGGTCCCATCAATGGTCTCCGAGTTCCGCGAGGAATGTGTCGATTGCGCCAAGCATCTCCGGTCCCTCGATGTACGGTGAATGGCCGATGTCCGGAATGGTCGCGACTTTAAGGTCCGGCTTGACTGCCTGCATGCGTTCGACGATCTCCTCCGACAGGATGTCGGACAGTTCGCCACGCATCACGAGGCAGGGCATGTCGACCGCGCGGAATGAATCCCATGCATCGATTGGCACACCGCGCACCTCCTTCATGACGCGCAGGGCGCGCAGCATTTTCAGGGCGGGCAGCGCTCGCATCGAATGTCGGATCGCGTCGCCTATTTTCATGTCCATGTCCAGCTCGGGACGGCCGTCGTCGCCTTCGCGATAGGCCAGTCGCACACGCTCCTCCCAATACTCGCGTGGCCGTTTGGGTATGCCCACGCCATAGGTGCTGTGCAGTTGATCCACCGCCGCGTCCCAGTCTCTCACCGGGGTCTGTCGACCCACATAGTTCAGGATGCGTTGGATGCCGGTCGGGTCGGCTTCCGGTCCGATGTCGTTCAGGATAATCGCCTTGACGCGCTTCGGTTGCTGATAGGCCAGGGTCATGGACATCAGGCCACCCATCGACGTGCCGAGGAAAATCGCCTCGGGCACGTCGGCCACGTCCATCAGGCGGTCGAGGTCCGGCATGTACGTGGGGATGTTGTAGTTGTGCCAGTTGGGATCCCGATCGGACATGCCACGCCCCCTGGGGTCGGCGCAGATCACGCGGTAGCGATCGGCGAGTCGCAGTGCGAGCTCATGGAAATCCCGGGAGTTGCGGGTGAGGCCGGGGAGGCAGAGGATGGTGTCGCCGCTGTCATCGCTGCCGTACACCCGATAGTAAAGGCTTAGCCCGTCATCAGATGAAAAGCGATGTTCGCTGAACGACATGGCGGGTCAGTGGAGATCGACGTGTATCACAACGAGCGCCCCGCCAGCGCGTCCATCGTCGCCTTGATCACCTTGATCTGCGGACCGGATTTGGTCGCGTAGCTCTCTTCCGTGTAGCCCCACCAGTCCCAGCAGCCCATCGGGTTGAGCGGCGCAAGCTTGCTGCTCGCCACCTGCGGATACAGGACGATCATCCGGTTGGCTTCGGCCCACTCGTTGTAGCCGGCGCCGGCCGCAAATGCATCGCCAATGTACGCGGTTGACTGCAGGCAGCCGTGCAGCGCGACGTGCAGGCCGCAAGCATCGCCCGCCGCGCAGGCCTTGGGTACATAGAGCAGCGCGTTCTCTAACATGGTCGCATCGTCCGCGCCGGGCTGTGCGAACTCCTGCAACGTTCCGGACGCGTCGACGCGCGCCTCGAGTTTGCCGTGAAGCGCTGCCAGCAGATTGCCCGCCGCGTCGTAGTTGCAGGCGTTCAGGTACGGTTCCGCCATTTCGTTGCAGGCGGCGCCGGTCTCAAGCGTCGGGAAACCGTGCGTGGCTTCGACGTCGCCGACGTACTGGATTGAATCTTCCGGCATGAACTCGTTGTAGAAGGCAACGGTCGCCTGTGAGGCCCGCGCTGACATAGCTGCGTCCAGTGTCGCGTGGAAGACCCATGCGCGGTCGCCTTCGAGACTGGCCAGCGCATCGATGCTGCCGTCGGCTTCGGCCTGCTTCGCGGACGCTACCAGCTTATCAACGCCGATTTCGCCGCCTTTCATGCAAGGCCCGAGAGCGGTTTGCATGGACGCTTGCGCGCAAAACCAGGGTCCGCCCGCCAGCAGCGCGGCACCGTTGAACAACGATGAGTGCGCGACATGCAGCTGCGTCGCCATCATCGCACCCGACGAGACGCCGGAGACGCTGATACGCGTCGAGTCGATGTTGTAGGTCACGGTCTCTTCTGTCTGGGTCGGTTCGTCGCTGCCGCCGCAGGCAGTGATCAGGATCGCGACGAGCGGCAGCAGTCCGCGCATGCCCATCGACGCTCCATCGGCCACGTTGTCGGCTCGAGTCATGTTCTTGTCCTTATCTATGCGTGGCGAAGAGCGTCGGCGTAGTGCCTGCGAAGCTCTCGCTTGAGTATCTTGCCATTCGGATTACGAGGCAACTCGTCGATCAGCACGGTGTCTGCGACTCTCTGTTGCTTACCCACTCTCGCGTTCACCCATCCGGTCAGGCGGTCGGGCGTCTCGGTCGCGCCTTCGGCGGGTACGACGACTGCCAGCGGCGTCTCACCCCATTTCTCGTGCGGGATGCCTATGACGGCGACCTCGCTGACGGCGTCGTGCTCGATCATCGCGGCCTCGATATCCGCCGGGTAGATGTTCTGGCCACCCGAGATAATCAGGTCTTTCTTGCGATCAACGAGGTACAGGAAGCCGTCTTCGTCGAGCTTGCCGATATCCCCGGTACGCAACCATCGTTCGCCGGACGGGTGCGTCCACGTCGCTTCTTCGTTGGCCGCGTCATTGGCGTGGTAGCCGGCCATCGTGAAGCCGCACAGGCCGACGATCTCACCGACCTGGCCTGCGGGCAGCACATGATCGTTGTCGTCGAGTATCGCGATGCGCTGGCCGGGGCAGGGTTGGCCGACGGACTCGAGTTTTTCAGGCATGTCCTCGGGCGACAGGATCGTGACCAGGCCCTCGGTGAGTCCGTACAGTTCGATGAAGTCGCCCGGCCAGCGTTCGGCGAGCGTCTTCTTCAGCGCGGGCGCCAATGGTGATCCGCAGCACATGCAGGCATCGAGACTCGACAGGTCGTACTTCGCAAAATCCGAGTGCTCGAGAATTTTCTGGAATTGCAGTGGCACCATGGCCGTGTGAGTGACCCGGTGCTTCTCGATTGTCTCGAGACAGTCCTCCACGGTGAAGCGTCGCGAGATAACGATCGCGCCCTGCGCGAAGAAGGTCGCGAGTATGCCCACCCACGTGATGTTCGAGAACAAGCCGAGATTGCACAGGTTGCGTGCGCCTGAGTGATAGCGAAGAGACACGGCGAGATCGCTGCCCCAGGCTGCACGACCTGCGTGATCGTGCACGATGCCCTTGGGCAAGCCCGTCGTACCGGAGCTGTAGATAATGTTGCACTCGTCGTCGGCAGAGATCTCGACGGTCGGCGTCGCGTCACTGGCCGCGTCGCGCATCGTCGCGTAGTCGGTCCAGCCATCGAAGGGGGAGTCCGGTGCGATCAGCATCGCGTCGATCCGATCGCGAAGTGCTTCGACCCGGTGCACATGTTCGCCCGATGCGACGATCGCTTTGGCGTTCGAGTTGACCGCCATGCCGGCAACGGCGTCATCGGTAATGGAGACGTTGAGCGGCACGGCAACGCAGCCGGCCCGGATGACACCGAACATGGCCTCGGCCATCTCGTAGCTGTTCTTCATCAGTATGACGACCCGGTCGCCCTTGCCGAGCCCGGCATCGGAAAGCGCGTTCGCGAAGCGCGCCGTACCCGCGCCGAAGTCACTCCAGCTGATGATCTGGTCGTCGATGATGACGGCCGGCTTGTCACGCAGGTATTCCTGGTTCCACGTCAGGATGTCGGGAATCAGGACAGGTCGGGGTGAGAACCACGACATGAGCACATCTCGAATTTCAGCGTTCGCTGAATACTAGTTCAACGACCGTTGAAATTCAAAGAATCGGAAGGCTTCAGACGGCATTGCACCGGTCAAACGTTTACGTCGTAGGAGCGGCATCTTGCCGCGATCGCGGCTGGAAACCGCTCCTACAGAAGAAAGGGGTCCAGAAGAAAGGGGTCGAACCGATTTTTCCCGATATCGCTTCCAGCCTATCCGTTGGAAAAATCGGTTCGACCCCTTTTACTCGACCCCTAATACTTGTGCGACGCTGCCAGTGCAGCGGACCTGTAGAGGAAGCCGTCAGGATGGAAGGGAATCAAAGCGGCGAGGCGCTGCGCGAATCCCTTCCGAGTATTCTGTCCGGAGACGGGCAATTCTTCGAGCTGACCGTACCGCTTCATCTCAGCCTCTACTCGTTTAGAAAACTGCCGCGCTGCTTGTGGTCGCCTGGAGATAGCCCGCCACGGCAGGCCTGCGTAGTCAGCGGCGCGCCGGACGCGTTCGATATCCTGCTGACTCAGTTCGTTCGAAAAGATGCCCATCTCTCTGACTCCAGGTGCGTGTTGGTTAGCGTGGGTTCATCATCGTTCGAAGGGGCACTTTCGCTCTTGGCGCATCGCGACAAATCTTGTGCACACCGCGCCTACCTCGGATCGAAGCGCTGACAACAACGAAAATCAGGGCCAGACCACCGTATTGCGGGCGAGAAGCAACGCCGCCTTCGGCTATACTGCGACGCTGGTCACCGAGGGAAGCGTGCCCTGATGGCGAAATCTGAATCACTGTTCCAGAACCTGATGCATCGACGCGTGCCGCAGATCACCGGCATGTACATCGCCGCCATGTGGCTGGTCATCGAGCTCGGTGACTGGGTCACGGAGCGGTTCGGCCTGGCCGGCAACCTGACCTCGTATGTGTTCATCGCCATGCTCGTCATGCTGCCGGCGGTGCTGCTCGTCGCCTACAACCACGGCGCGCCCGGTCGGGATCGCTGGACCAGGCTCGAAAAGGTATTCGTGCCGATCAACGTGGCTCTCGCGGCTGTCGTCCTGTGGTCCGCGACACCTCGGATCAATGCCGAGGCAGCGACCGAGACGATGATGATCGAAAACGAAATGGGCGAGATGCAGGAGTTCGAGGTCGCTCGCCGTGGCTACCATCGTGAGATCATCGCCTTCTTCTGGCAGAACGATACGGGCAACCCGGAGCTCGACTGGCTGTCCTACGGTCTGCCGATTCTGCTCGAATACGACATCAACCGCGTATCCCCGGTTGTTACGGCTGACACACCGCTGGATACGCTGGCGCTCAAGGACCGACTGCGCGAGCAGGGCTACGACCGACTCACCGGCGTGCCGAGCGGCCTCGCTGTCGAGCTAAGCGGCCAGCGGCAGAGCGATGCACTCGTTGTCGGTAGCTTCGGCGAAGACGGCAACGCCAAAGTCATCTCTGTTCGAGTTCTCGACGCGAGTAGTGGAGAAGAACTCCAGACGTTTACAGCCACTGCCAACGACTGGATGACCGCCGTCGATGCGGTGACGACCGCCGTGCTCGGTACCTGGGAAATCACGCCGGCGGAAAATCGCAGCGACGACCCCGTCAGCGAACATTTCTCGAACTCCTTGGAGGCGGTGCGGCACTTTGTCCTCGCCCAGGTGGCCATCCAGCTCGATGGCAACTACCCGCTCGGCGTTTCGGAATTCCAGTCAGCACTGGAGATCGACCCCATGTTCGCGGAAGCGCTGGGCGACCTATCCGTACGGCAATACCTGAGTGGCGATCTCGCGGCTGCAAGAGACCGCGCGTCGCAGGCATTGCGCAATAGCTATAGACTGTCGACGAGAAGCGAGTTTGTGCTAAAGGCCAACCGCTACATTTTCGATGGTGACTACGATCGGGGTCAGCGCGTTCTCGACATCTGGACCGAGGTGGAGCCGAATAGCACGAGGGCCCTGCAGGTCATCGCGCAATTCTCGCGGATGCGCGGCACATCGGAGTCACTCGACAAGGCGCAGGCAGCCTACAACCGCTTGCTGGAACTCAGGCCGAACGATTACTCGATCTATCGGCAGAAGGCGGACATCGAACTGCAGATTGGTAATTACGAGGAAGCGATCGCGCACTTGTCGCGCTACCTCGAGTTCGTTCCCGATAGCGGAGCCGGCTACACGCAGCTTGCTGGCCTGTACCTGGCGCAGGGTGAACTTGATGCGTCGCAGGCGGCGCTGGAGGACGCCGCGATCTTGCTGAACGATCCGCTGCAGGCGGAACTCGGGCTGGCGCGGCTCGACGCGCGACGCGGCATGTTCCAGCAAGCGACAGATCGTCTTGAGCGCTTGCAGGCCAACGCATCGCTCCCGCCGCAGCAAATGCAGGTCATGCTTGTCACCGTCGAAATCATCCTCGCGCAAGGTCGAATCGGCGAGGCCATGGCGCTCACCGCCGACGCAAATGAGCTCGCTAAGACCATTCTGCCGCCCGCCAACCGCGTATTCTCGATAGAAGCCCAGACGGCCGGCATGCTGTCGCTCCTGGGCCGTTCTGACGAAGCCATTGAAGTGCTCGACGGCATCGCGGCAAATCTGCAGCCTCCGATGTCGCTGTATCTCAACTCGATCTACACGACGGTCCACGGGCGCGCGGACAACCGCGACGAGTTTCGTCGCTTCGCACAAGCCTCGCAGGATGCAAGAAATCAGCTGCCGGAGCTTTTCCAGGGCGTCATCGCGCTGGAGAGGGCGCAGCTGGATATCTGGGACGAGAACTTCGAGGCAGCGGTTGAAAACATCGATGCCGCGAACGCGATACTCAGTCAGTCGGTGCTGCAGGTCTTGCTCTCAAGCCTGTCAGTGTCCGAGCTGTATGTGGACCTTGCACGCCTCTACCTCGAGGCAGGCGCGGTCGACAAGGCGAAGGAACAACTCGAGTCCGTCCTGCGCGTGTATCCCAGCTTTCCGTACGGGAAACTAGTCCTGGCGCAGGCGCTGATCGCGTCCGGCGATGTCGACGATGCGAGACTGATCCTGGAGGAGGTCACCAACGTCTGGTCCGTTGCCGACGACGATTTCCACTACCTGCGGCAGGCCAGAGAGGTGCTGGCATCGTTGGAGGGTTGATGGCGATGAAGCTGACAGGCGACTCGCCCGGGGCATGATGCCCGTTGGAGAAGATGATGGAGGGCTCCAGCATTACCTCGCGGCTCGACTTTCTTCGTAAAGCCGAAAAGCTAAAGGACACACTCCGAACCGCCTACACGACGAGCGGACGCACCGAGAGCGTCGCCGAGCACACCTGGCGACTGACACTGCTGGCCGTTACCTTCGCCGATGAGCTCCCCGACATTGATCTGCTGAAGTTGTTGAAGATCTGCATCCTGCATGACCTGGGCGAGGCGATTGACGGCGATATCCCTGCGCCGTTGCAGTGCACGACAGCGTCCAAGTCCGAGAAGGAACGCGACGATTTCCTGTCCCTGGTCGAAACACTGCCCGACGACGTCAGGTCCGAGTTCGTGTCGCTCTGGGATGAGTACGAAGACGGAGCGTCACCCGAGGCGCGCGTCGCCAAGGCGCTGGACAAGCTCGAGACCATCCTGCAACACAACCAGGGTCTCAATCCCCCGGACTTCGACTACGAGTTCAACCTCGGGTACGGAAAGACGCACACGAACAAGGTGCCGATCGCGGCAACGATTCGCGACTTGCTCGACGCTGAGACCCGAGCAAGGGCCGATCAAGCCGAGCGCAAGGACTAGCGATTTCTCCTTCTCCACTACGGGGGCCCCCATTCACGGCAGACCTGCTGTGACGCACTCTCGTAGGAGCGGCATCTCGCCGCGATCGCGGATGGAAGCCGCTCCTACGGGAATCGAACGAATCGTTGCTTGATCTGGCGGGTGGCTGCGGGTCGCCGCAGAAGTCTGTCGTGCTAATGTCGGCCCACTGTCGTGGCCGACAGGCGCCTCTGGGGAGGATGATCCGCCACACAGAGTAGCGAGGCTAACAGAGTGATCGTAAAGAAACTGAGAGACAAAAACGGCTGGTCCCAAGAGCAGCTTGCAAGCTTTTCGGGCCTCAATGTTCGGACCGTCCAGCGCGTGGAAAGCGGCCAGAAGGCCAGCCTGGAGACCCTGAAGTGCCTCGCCTCTGTGTTTGAAGTGGATATAGCAACTCTCACAGAGGAGATAACCGTGATCGACAAGAGTAAAGAGGAATGGCAGCGCCTGCCCTGGTGGTTCCGCGCGAATATGTTCGGCGTAAATACCCGGAAGCATATTTTCCGAATTGAGATGATCCTGCTGGCCTTCGGATTCGCCCACTGGCTGGTCAGACCGGATGTTTTTGCAACACCGGTGATTTTTCTGGCTGCGTACGCCACCGGTTGGCTAATGCGATACGGCGACAAGCATGAGGTCTGGTAGCGAAACTCGTCGCTTGTCGTTAGCCTGACGGACCAATCGGACGATAAGAGACGCACTTTGGAACTCAGATTCAGTACCTGGCAGGAAGTCGAGCGCTACCTGGAAACCAGTAAAACCATCGTTTTGCCGATAGGTTCCACGGAACAGCACGGGCCCAACGGCCTCATCGGCACTGATGCGCTTTGCCCGGAGGCCCTGGCGCTCGAGCTGGGCAAAGAGACGGGCGCGTTGATCGCGCCGACGATCTCTGTCGGTATGGCGCAGCACCACCTGGGGTTTCCAGGCTCCATCACGCTCAGGCCCTCCACACTGATCCAGGTCATCCTTGACATGGTGAATTCACTGGTGCAGCACGGCTTCGAGCGTTTCTACTTCCTGAACGGGCATGGTGGCAACATCGCGACGGTGAGTGCTGCTTTCTCCGAGATCTACGCGCAGTCCAGCCTGGGCACGCAGGCAGCGGAGCCTCCGAAGGTTCGCTGCCTCCTGAGAAACTGGTGGGAAGCCGACGGCGTGATGAAATTGAGCAGGGAGTTGTTCGGCGAAGCGGACGGCAGCCATGCCACCTGCGGGGAAGTCTCACTGACGCAATACGCCTACCCCGAGAGCATCAAGTCCGCCGAGATGAACCCGCCGATCGCACCGACCGGACCGATCTATGACGCCGCTGATTATCGCCGCCGTTTTCCAGACGGGCGCATCGGTTCGAATCCATCGCTCGCCAACCCGGACGCAGGTAAGGCGCTGTTCGAGATGGCCCTTCGTGGCATCGTTTTGGATTACACGCGGTTCTCCAGCGTGAAATCCTAGATCGTCTTTTGCAGACGCCAGTCTGCTGCA
>JASJBE010000162.1 GCA_030066655.1 Woeseiaceae bacterium
CGTGCCGCGCGACCAGATGGTGCCGCGCGAGCCGGTTCGGCCGCAGGACCGCATCAAGGCGCTGCTGACGGAGGTTCGCTCGGAGCTTCGCGGACCGCAGCTCTTCATGACGCGGACGTCGCCGCAGTTTCTCATCGAGCTGTTCAAGATCGAAGTGCCCGAAGTGGGGCAGGGCCTGATCGAAATTCTCGGTGCTGCCCGCGATCCGGGTCTGCGCGCGAAGATTGCGGTCAAGAGCAACGACAACCGCATCGATGCCGTCGGCGCCTGCGTGGGTATGCGTGGCTCCCGCGTCCAGGCGGTCTCGAACGAGCTCGCCGGCGAGCGCGTCGACATCATCCTGTGGGATGAAAACCCGGCGCAGTTCGTCGTCAACGCGATGTCGCCGGCCGAGGTCGTGTCCATCGTCGTCGATGAGGACAAGCACAGCATGGATATCGCCGTCGACGAGGACAAGCTGAGCCAGGCGATCGGTCGTGGCGGGCAGAATATCCGGTTGGCGAGTGAGCTGACCGGTTGGGAACTCAACGTCATGACAGCGGCCGAGGCCGAGCAGAAGAGCGAGTCCGAGATGCGTGAGCTGATCGAACTGTTCTCGAAGCAGCTCGACGTCGACGAGGAGATTGGCTTGATCCTGGTCCAGGAAGGCTTCTCGACGATTGAAGAAGTGGCCTACGTTCCGACCTCGGAGCTGATTGAGATCGAGGAGTTTGACGAGGACATCGTGAACGAACTTCGTAGCCGTGCGCGGGACGTCCTGCTGACGCAGGCCATCGTGCAGGAAGAGAAGATCGACGAAAGCGAGCCTGCGGAAGACCTGTTGAACCTCGAGGGTATGGACAAGGGTCTTGCTTACCTGCTGGCCAGCAATGGCGTCGTGACGCGGGAAGATCTCGCGGAACTGGCGACGGATGACCTGCTTGAGATTAACGAAATGGACGCCGAAGAGGCTGCCGCGCTGATTATGAAGGCGCGTGAGCACTGGTTTGAGGCCGAACAACAGGCCTGAGGCCGGGACAGACAGAGGTATTTGAATGGCTGACGTTACAGTTGCACAGTTCGCGGAAGTACTGAAGGTTCCCGTCGAGAAGCTGCTCTCGCAGCTCGATGAGGCTGGCATTTCTGTCAGTGGCTCGGAGGACACGATCAGTGAGGACGCGAAGCTCGAACTATTGACGCACCTGCGTCGTAGTCACGGCCAGACCGATGACTCGACGACGGTCACAGCGCCGCGCCGCATCACGCTAAAGCGCAAGTCCCAGTCGGAACTTCGGTTGTCCGGCAACCAGGGTCGTTCGCGCACGGTCAACGTCGAGGTACGCAAGAAGCGGACGTACATCAAGCGCGACGTGCTCGAGGAGCAGGCGCAGAAAGAGCAGGAAGAGCTCGATCGGCAGCGCAAGGCTGAGGAAGACCGCATCGCGGCCGAAAAGGCGGCGATAGAGGCTGAGAAAGAGCGCAAGGAAGCCGAGAAGCTCGAGGCGGAGCGCAAGGCGGAAGAGCAGCGCCAGGCCGAGGAAAAGGAACGCCTGGACGCAGAAGAGACCGCGCGCCGGGAGGCGGAGGCTGCAGCAGCCGCTGCCGCGGAAGAGAAACAGCGCATCGAGAAGGCGGAGCAGGACGCCCGGTCGCGTCGCTCCAAGGACAAAGCCAAAAGCGGCGCCAAGCCTGCCGAGACCCGCTACGGCCGCAAAGAACTGCATGTCGCCGGCGACAAGAGTGGTCGTCGCCGGCGCAAGACGCCGACACGCCGTCGTTCCGTGTCGGTCAGCGGTGACTCACAGCACGGATTCGAGCGCCCAACCGAGCCGGTGGTTCGTGAAGTCGAGATTCCGGAAAGCATCGCGGTATCGGATCTGGCTCAGCGCATGGCGATCAAGGGCAATGAGGTCGTCAAGGTCCTGTTCAACATGGGCGCCATGGTAACGATCAACCAGGTCATCGATCAGGACACGGCGACGCTCGTCGTTGAAGAGCTCGGCCACATCGCCAAGCCGATCAGCGAGGAGAGCATTGATGAGAAACTGCTCGCCGACGAGCAGGCTGAGACCGGCGAAAAGGTGGGGCGTGCCCCGGTCGTTACGATCATGGGTCACGTCGACCACGGCAAGACCTCGCTGCTTGACTACATCCGGCGCTCGAAGGTCGTCGCTGATGAGGCGGGCGGCATCACGCAGCACATCGGTGCCTACTCGGTTGAAACCGACAAGGGCAGGGTGGCATTCCTCGACACGCCGGGCCACGCGGCCTTCACGGCCATGCGCGCACGTGGCGCGCAGGCGACCGATATCGTCGTTCTCGTCGTTGCCGCCGATGACGGCGTCATGCCGCAGACCATCGAGGCGATCCAGCATTCGAAAGCGGCCGGAGTTCCGCTCGTCGTCGCGGTCAACAAGATCGACCGTGAAAATGCAGACCCGGAGCGCGTTCGAAACGAGCTGGCGCAACACGAAGTCATCCCAGAGGACTGGGGCGGCGACAACATCTTCGTCAACGTCTCGGCGCACACGGGGCAGGGCATTGATGACCTGCTTGAGGCGATCCTGCTGCAGGCGGAGCTGATGGACCTTACCGCGGCCGAGGAAGGCGCCGCGAAGGGTATCGTCATTGAGTCCAGCCTCGAAAAGGGACGTGGCGCCGTCGCAACGCTGCTCGTCCAGAGCGGTACCCTGAACCAGGGCGACATGATCATCGCCGGCGAGGAATACGGACGCGTTCGCAACATGTTTAACGAGCGGCAGGAGTCGATCGATTCCGCCGGGCCGTCAACGCCGGCGGTTGTGCTCGGCCTGTCCAAGACGCCAGCGGCGGGTGACGACTTCCTCGTGGTCAAAAACGAGCGCAAGGCGCGCGAGGTGGCAGAGTTCCGCCAGGCGAAGACCCGCGACGCGAAGCTGGCATCGCAGCAGGCCTCGAAGCTCGAGGATGTCTTCAGTCAGATGAAGGAAGGCGAGCTCGCGTCCGTGTCGGTCATCATCAAGTCGGACGTTCACGGCAGTGCCGAGGCGCTGCGCGATGCGTTGACCAAGCTCTCCACCGACGAGGTGAAGGTCAAGGTGCTCGGATCGTCGGTCGGCGGTATCACGGAGACAGATGCGACGCTCGCCGCCGCGTCGAACGCCGTGATCATCGGCTTCAACGTCCGCGCTGACGCAGCCGCACGCGCACAGATCAAGGAATCCGGCGTCGACGTTCGCTACTACAGCATCATCTACGAGGCCATCGACGACGTGAAGGCCGCACTGAGTGGCTTGCTGGCACCCGAGATTCGCGAGCAGATCGTGGGTCTTGCCGAGGTCAAGGAAGTGTTCTCGTCGCCGAAGTTCGGCGATGTTGCCGGCTGTATCGTGAGCGAAGGCTACGTCAAGCGCTCCAACCCGATTCGCGTACTGCGCGACAACGTCGTGATCTATGAGGGCGAACTCGAGTCGCTGCGTCGCTTCAAGGACGACGTCAACGAGGTTCGCGCGGGCACCGAGTGCGGTATCGGCGTGAAAAACTACTCGGACGTCAAAGCGGGCGACCAGATCGAGTGCTACGAGCGCGTCGAGATCGCGAGGACGCTGGACTAGCGTTTACGGCCATGGCGCGGGAGTTCTCCAGAAATCAGCGACTGGGTAACCAGATCCTTCGGTCACTGGCCGAGCTGATTCGATTCGAGACCAAGGACCCCCGCGTCGAGGGCGTCTCACTGACCGCGGTCGAACTGACTCGCGACCTGTCGATTGCCCGCGTGCACTTCAGCCTGATGGATCCGAACGGTGATGTCGAAGCCGCGCAGCAAGGCCTCACGAAAGCGGCCGGGTTTCTGCGATCGAGGCTCGGCCAGTCCATCCAGGCTCGGCATACGCCGGAGCTCCGATTTATGCACGACGACAGCGCCGCACAGAGCGTCAAGATCAGCGAACTGCTGGATCGCGCCAAGTCCACCTGATCCCATGCCGAGGCGAGATAAAAACCGTCGCGATCGGGTCGACGGTGTGCTTTTGTTGAACAAGCCGGCAGGCATTAGCTCGAACCAGGCCCTGCAGCGCGTCAAATACGCGCTCAATGCCCGCAAGGCCGGGCACACCGGCAGCCTGGATCCAGCGGCCACCGGTATGCTGCCGCTGTGTTTCGGCGAGGCGACGAAGGTCAGCGCTTTCCTGCTCGATGCAGACAAGACCTACCGCGTGGTCGCGAGGCTCGGTGAGCGAACCGACAGCGGCGACGCGACCGGTAAGCGCGTCGAGGCGGCCGATGTCCCGGAGCTGGACTTCTCGGCTTGGCAACGGCTGCTAGGCGAGTTCATTGGCGAGACGACGCAGGTGCCGCCCATGTACTCGGCGCTGAAGAAGGACGGCAAGCGGCTCTACGAGCTGGCTCGCAAAGGCGAAGAAGTGGAGCGCGAGCCGCGGCCCGTGCACATCAGCCTGATCGAGCTGCTGGAGTTTAAGGGTCGCAGACTGGTGTTTCGCGTGCGCTGCTCGAAGGGCACCTACGTGCGGACGCTCGTCGAGGACATCGCGAAGAAGGCGGGCACCGTGGCGTACACGCACAGCCTGCACCGCGAATCGGTCGGCACGTTCGACGAAGTCGACAGCGTCGACTGGGTGAGGGCGCAGGCGCTCGAGCCGGAGGATTTGAAGGCCTTGCTGCTGCCGCCGGATACGGCGCTGCAGTTCATGCCGGGCCTGTCGCTGACGAGCGGCGAGAGTGAGCGATTCGTGTCGGGCCAGGCGGTCAGCGGCACGGTCGAGCCGGGCCTTGTCCGGCTGTACAACGAGGCCGACGAGTTCCTGGGCGTTGGTGAATCGGACGGGGCGGGAAGCGTCTCGCCCAAGAGGGTTTTTCGGCTGGCGCCGGCTTCGGCGTCGCCGGTTTGAGAAATGCGCAAAAACCTCGGTTTTTTTCGCGCAAATCGCTGATTTTGGACTATTAATGCCCTGAGTGTGGCGCTAGAATACCGCGCTCCAAAAACAGGGCGAAGAGAAAGAAAGACTCGGAGTTTATTGAACATGTCTCTGTCAAACGAAAACAAAGCCAGCATTGTTGCTGAATACGGCCGAGGTGAGGCCGACACCGGATCCCCCGAGGTCCAGGTTGCACTGCTGTCTGCACGCATCACTGAACTGACTGAACACTTTAGTGAGCACAAGAAAGATCACCACAGCCGCCAGGGTCTGCTCAGGCTGGTCAACAAGCGCCGTAAGCTGCTTGACTACCTGAAGTCGAAAGACCAGGGCCGCTATCGCGATCTGATCAAGCGGCTCGGACTGCGCCGCTAATCGCGAGCCAATCTGTTAATGAATTAAACAAACACGGCGACATGGGGTCGCCGTGTTTTTTTGTTGTGTAGGAAAAGAGAAAAGTGAAATCAATCAAAAAGACGTTCCAGTATGGGGAACATGAAGTCTCAATCGAGACTGGCGCCATCGCTCGCCAGGCCTCAGGCGCTGTCATCGTCAATATGGGTGACACCGTGGTCATGGTTACGGCGGTAGGCCGCAAGACGGCAGATCCGGGTCGCGATTTCTTCCCGCTGACCGTCAACTACCAGGAAAAGGCCTACGCGGCCGGCAAGATTCCGGGTGGCTTCTTCAAGCGTGAAGGCCGCCCCAGCGAGAAGGAAACCCTGACGAGTCGCCTGATCGACCGTCCGATCCGTCCGCTGTTCCCGAAGGGCTTCAAGAACGAAGTCCAGGTCATCGCGACCGTCATGTCGCTGGACCCGCAGATCGACCCCGACATTGCCTCGCTCATCGGCGCCTCGGCGTCGCTGGCCATCTCGGGCATGCCGTTCCAGGGCCCGATCGGCGCGGCCCGCGTTGGCTACGCTGACGGCAACTACAT
>JASJBE010000057.1 GCA_030066655.1 Woeseiaceae bacterium
GTCACGACCGGAGGAACCGGTCCTGCGCCTCGCGATGTTACTCCTGAGGCGACCGAGGCCGTATGCCAGAAAATGCTGCCCGGCTTCGGCGAGCTGATGCGCACGACCTCGTTGAACTATGTCCCAACTGCCATCCTCTCGCGTCAGACGGCGGGCATTCGTGGACGCACGCTCGTTCTCAACCTGCCGGGACGCCCCAAGGCGATCCGCGAGTGTCTCGACGCGGTCTTTCCTGCTGTGCCGTATTGCATAGACCTCATCGACGGACCGCGACTTGAAACCAATGAAGAGGTCATCCGTGCGTTTCGCCCCGGCGCCTGATATTCGCTTCATCTCTTTCGGAATGAGAAGAGCTCGAGGGATCGCTCAGGGCGTCGCCAGCCAGGCGAATATCAAATCAGATGTGCGGGCGCGGTTATGCCCTGGTGGGTCTGCCTACGTGGTAAAGCTCAGAAGTGCTTCATTCTGGTTGGAGCGAGGCGAAGGTCGCCAGTTGACGAGAAGAGCTTGAGAGATCGCTCAGGGCGTCGCCAGCTAGGCGAGGGTCAAAACGGATGCGGAGCGTACTGAATGAACTTGACACATTCGTTTTGACGCTCAACGACGCTGGAGGCGGTCTGAGCGGTCTTTGCGCCTAAAGATCGTCGTCGAGGTTGAAGTTATACGTAGAATCCAGATCTTCCATCTCTTTGCGATGTTCCTCGATCTGGTCAAGCCTGCGCTTCACGGCTTTTTTGCGTTCAAGCTCATTCCCGTCCTGCTTGTCGATCTTGGCGACCAGCTCCTCGACGTTGATCTCCGCGGTCATGACCTCCGCATTGTCATCGTCGTCATCGCCCATAATCTCTTCTTCAGACTCAAGGTCTGAATCAAGATCGTCAACTTCCTCAGTCGTGTCGCCCGTTTCACCCATCATTGCTGAATCCCCTTGCAACAAAAAGCATATCGCTCAGAAGGCTGGAAACTTGAGTCTCGTTTGACGATATACCGCGAAAAAAAAGCTGGCGCAACCGCGCAAATCGCAAAATTCAGGGTGCTTTGATCAACCGGGGTGCAGGGGCGCCCGGTCGGCGACGCGTTTACTGGATCAGGTTGTTGATTTCGAAGATAGGCAACAGGATCGCCAGGACGATCGTCAGCACGATTGCGCCCATCAAAACGATCAGCAGCGGCTGCAAAATGCCGAGCAGGGCAGCGATCAGGCCATCGACCTCACGCTCCTGACCGGCGGCCGAGCGTTGCAGCATCTCCTCGAGTTTACCGCCGGCCTCGCCACTGGCGATCAGGTGGATCATCATCGGCGGGAACAGCTTGCTGGTCTCGAGGGAGCGGCTGATAGAGCCGCCCTCGCGAACGCGTAAACTGGCTTCGACGACCGCTTCTCGCATCGGCACATTCTCGATAACGGCCGCGGAGATCTTCATCGCTTCGAGGACCGGAACGCCACTGCCGGCCAGAATGCTGAACGTCCGCGTGAAGCGCGCCGTGTTGATGCCACGCGTCAGCTTGCTCGTCAGGGGCAGCCGCAGCAGCAAGCGGTGATATCGGCGGCGCGGCCCCTCTCTTTGCAACAGCCACCAGACGCCGTAGCCGGCCGCTGCGATGCCGATAATTAACAGGAACCACTGGTTCCGCAGGAAATCGCTCAATGTGATCATGCCGCGAGTCAGTCCCGGCAGTTCAGCAGCAGTATTCTCGAACACCGTGACGATGCGCGGTACGACGGTGGCCAGCATGAAGCCGATAATCGCAGCCGCCATGATGACCAGCGCGATAGGGTAGATCATCGCGTTCGTGATGCGCTGTTTCAGCTCATGTCGCGACTCGGTGTAATCCGCGAGTCGTTCCAGCACGACATCGAGGTGCCCCGATTGTTCGCCGGCGGCTACCGTCGCCCGATAGAGGTCCGGGAAGGCCTGTGGAAACTCGGCCAGGCCATCGGCGAGCGTATGGCCCTCCATGACCTTGGCGCGAACGCCGAGGAGGATGCTCTTGGTCCGCGGCTGTTCGTTCTGCTGCGATACGGCGAGCAGGGATTCTTCGAGCGGCAGTCCGGATTGAGACAGTGACGCGAGCTGACGCGTGATCAAAGCGAGTTCGCCGGCACTCATGCCGCGGCGCAGGGAAAAGCCACCGCTCTGGCGGCTCGCTTCCTTCTTCGCGACTTCGGTGACCTGCAGGGGTGTCAGTCGACGCTCGCGCAACAGCTGTCGTACGTGCTTGGGCGTATCGCCTTCGATCAAACCCTTGGATTCTTTGCCGGACTTATCCAGCGCTACGAATTCGTATGCACCCATTGCCCGAGTCCGCTAGTCCTCGCGAGTGACGCGGAGAACTTCTTCCAGTGTCGTGATGCCCGACAGGACTTTGCGTCGACCGTCCGCGCGAATGCTCGCACAATGCTTGCGAGCATAGCGTTCGAGTTCCTGCTCGCTGACGCCGTCATGGATCATCGTTCGCATATTGTCGTCGACCGCAAGCAGCTCGTAGATGCCGGTACGGCCGACAAAGCCGTCGTTGGGGCCCGGGCCCGGCTTGTACAGCGTGGGCGGATCGGCGGGGTCGGCGCCGAGTACCGTGCACTCATACTCGGTTGCCTTGTAGGGAACCTTCGTCTTGTCGTCGAGCACGCGGACGAGACGCTGTGCGAGCACACCGATCAGCGACGAGGACAGCAGGAACGGTTCGACGCCCATGTCCCTGAGTCGCGTCACGGCGCCTGCGGCCGTGTTGGTATGCAGTGTCGACAGCACGAGGTGTCCCGTCAGACTCGCCTGTACGGCGATCTCTGCCGTCTCAAGGTCGCGAATCTCACCGACCATGACGACATCGGGGTCTTGTCGGAGGATCGCGCGCAGGCCGCGCGCGAAGGTCATCTCGACCTTGGTATTGACCTGCGTCTGGCCGATGCCGTCGATGAAGTACTCGATCGGGTCTTCGACCGTCATGATATTGCGACTGTTGTCGTTGATTCGCTCGAGTGCGGCGTACAGCGTCGTGGTCTTTCCCGAACCCGTTGGACCGGTGACGAGGATGATTCCGTGCGGCTTGTGGATGATGTCATCCATGCGTTTCTGCGCGGTTTCGACCATGCCGAGGGACAACAGGTTGAGTCGACCCGCCTGCTTGTCGAGCAGTCGGAGGACAACCCGCTCACCGTGCCCGGAGGGCAGCGTCGAGACGCGTACATCGACGGCGCGCCCCGCGATCTTCAGCGAGATTCGACCGTCCTGCGGGAGCCGCTTCTCGGCGATGTCGAGTTTTGACATGACCTTGATGCGTGAGACGACCAGTGGCGCTAGCGCCCGGTTTGTCTGCAGGACCTCTTTGAGGACACCGTCGACCCTGAAACGCACACCCAGGCGATTCTCGTACGGCTCGATGTGTACGTCTGACGCGTTGTCCTTGACGGCTTCGGTCAACACGGCGTTGATAAAGCGAATGATTGGGGCATCGTCGTCGCTCTCGAGCAGGTCAGAGGGTTCGTTCAGCTCCTGGGCGACCTTGTCGAGATTGATCTCGTCGTCCAGGCCATCGACCATCTGCATTGCCTGCTGGCTGCCTTGCTCGTACGAGGCTTGCAGGATGCTGTCGAACAGCTCGTCGGAAACGCGTTCGAACCTGACCGGCACACCTGCGAAGCGTCGGACCTCGGCGAGGCTCAGCGGCGACGTGCCGGTCCGGTAGACGGCATCCGCCGCATCGTCTTCGTAGGAGCGAATCAGCACACCGTGTCGCTTCGCGAACGAGAAGGGCAGGTTTTTCTCGGGTATGGCGGTTTCCGACGCCTCAGCACCCGGTGTTTCCAGCACGATTTCCGTTTCCGCTGCCATCGATCAGGGCTGTTCCTGTTCTTGGTCCTGCCCCTCGGCGGCAGGCTCCTCGAGTGGCGGAAGCATCGGGCGCTCCGCGCCCGGCATCAGGGCCGGGGCATCGTCGCGTCGACCCTGCTGAATCTCACGGATCAGGTTGTACTTCTGATTGGTCTCGACTGCTGTCGTTACCGAGTCACGCAGAATCTTCGGCCGAATGAAGATCATCAGGTTGGTTTTGAGCTTCTCGGTCTTGCGAGCGCGGAACAGGTTGCCCAGCAGCGGTACGTTTCCGAGTATGGGCACGCGTTGATCGCTCTCCCGCAGCGTGTCTTCGAGCAGCCCGCCCAGCACAAGAATCTGTCCGTCATCGACAATAACGGTGGTTTCGACTATGCGCTCGTTCGTAATCAGGTCCACGGCGCTTGCCGCCGATTGCGAGATGCTCGAGATCTCTTGCGAAATCTTCAGCAGCATGCTGTCGCCTTCGTTGATCTGCGGCGTGATTGCCAGCTTGACGCCGATCTGCTCGCGTTGGATCGTCTGAAACGGGTTTACACCGCCGTTTGTATTGCCGCCGGTGTTCGTGAACGAGCCGGTAACAAACGGAACTTCCTGCCCGACGTTGATGCTCGCTTCCTCGTTGTCGGTCGTGACGATCGACGGGGTCGAGATGATGTTCGTGTCGGCGTCCGCCTCGAGCGCACTCAGGACGGCGGCGAAACTGATTCCGGTATCGCTGATTCGTCCGACGCCGACGGTGACGCCCGGGCTGATTGCCCCTACCGCGTTTGCCGCGTTCTCACCGCCGCCCGCGGCTGTGGCGAGATCGATAATGCCAGTGCCGCCGCCAGGGAAGTTGGTGATGCCGATCGGCGTGTTGTCACCGGTGCCCTCGACGGCCCAGGTGACGCCCAGCTGCGCCTGGTCGTCGGCTATTACTTCGACGATGATGGCCTCAACCAGGACCTGTGCCCGGCGGATGTCGAGTTTGTCGACAATCTGCATCATGGCGCGCATCGTCTTCGGCGGTGCGTTGATCACGAGCGCGTTTGTCTGTGTGTCGGCGAAGATGTTGATGTTGTCAGTGGTGGAGGCTGCCCCGGCCGCGCCTTGCGCAGCGGCGGTCGTCTGTGTGAAGTGCGTCTGCAGCTTCGTCGCCAGGTCTTCGGCATCGGCGTAGCGAAGATAGCGGACCTGCGTGTCGCCACCGTCCTGCAGCGGCGTGTCGAGGTGTGCGACCAGCGTGCGCACACGGAGCCGCTCGCTCTTGTCGCCGCCGATCAGGATGCTGTTGGTCCGAGCGTCGGCGACCAGCGTCGTCGAGACCGGCGCGCCGTCTGCGCGCGGCGTCGCCGTCAGCGACGTCAGAACCCGGACGATCTCGGCGGCGGAGGCGTGATCGAGCGGTACGACTTCGATGTCGCTCTCCGTCGCGCGATCGATACGACGAATGATCGTAGCGATACGGGCGACGTTGGCGGC
The DNA here is from genome assembly GCA_030066655.1 of Woeseiaceae bacterium. Lineage (GTDB taxonomy): Bacteria > Pseudomonadota > Gammaproteobacteria > Steroidobacterales > Woeseiaceae > UBA1847. The sequence goes on from JASJBE010000057.1 coordinate 5,298, forward strand.
GCGGTCAGAAATGATCAGCATGTTCGACCCGGAGTGGGCGACGAGGTGACCGAACTGCGGCACGAGCGGCCGCAGGATCGGCACCAGCTGTGCTGCGCCGACGTTCTGAACCTCGATGACCTGTGTGACGATGTCATCGGCGCCCTGGGCGCCCGCGGTGCCGATGGGTCCTGCGCCCTGACGGGCCGTCGCATTCGGGATGATCTTGATCACGTCGCCGGACGTAATGGCTGCGAGCTGGTGAACCTCCAGAACGGACAGGAAGGCCTCGTAGAAGGCGTCCGGATCCAGCGGTGTCGACGAGATGATCGTAACGTTGCTGGCGTTGACCCTCGGGTCGATGATGAAGCTCCTGCCGGTAATCTCGGCGACAGCCTCGACGATCTGGCGAATGTTGGCGTCTTTGAAGTTCAGCGTGCTCATTGCCTGCTGCGCGGACGCCGTGGATGAGAGCATCATCACCGCGCCGAGCAGTGCGAGACAGGTGGTCGTCGTTTTGACGGTCTTTCTTTTCATCGAGTGTCTTAGCCTGTTGTTATTCGTTGGCACCGTCGCTTCCCGGCGCGTCGTCTGCCGCTATCTGATCGGTCGTCAGCAGTATCGTCGTGGGCTGACCGTCTCGCTCGACGGTGACTGTAACCTGAGAGGCGCTGCCAAGCGACTGGAAGATCTGCATCGCCTGCTGAGGATTGGTCAGCGCCTGGCCGTCGATGTCTTTGATCAGATCGCCGGCCCTGAGTCCGAGCGCCGCGAACTGGCGGCGGTCGCGGCCGGGATAAACCCGGTAACCCTGCTGCTGGCCATTGACGAAATACGGCGTCGGTCGGATCACGTCCGACAGGCGAGCGGCGTTATTGGACACGACCGACTGGATGCTCTCCGTCGGTGCCGTACGGGCCGGTGCCTGCTGGCGTCTGACCCCGGAACGACGGGCAGGCGGTCGCGGTGACGCCTTGTAATCTTCGGGCAGGTAGAGCGCCGTCAGGCGACCGTTTTCGTTCAGTACGACGCGATCCGAGTAGACGGCATGCAGTCGCGCGCCGGAGGTCACCGCATCACCGATGCTGAAGACCTGGTCGTCGCCGCTGCCGAGAGAGATGACCGCGGCCGATGCCTGTTCGATGTCCGCTGCGATAGTGCCCTTGAGTGTCAGGTTGATCTTGGTTTCTTCGAGGTCGGGTCCTTCCTGCAGCACGGGTTCCTGGACGATGACCTCGTCGGGGTCCGCCTCGCCGAAGATGCTGGCATTGGCGATAGACTGCACGTCCGCGCTGCTGCCTCCGCTGCTCGCCGTGGGTATCTGCGACGTCGGCACACTGACGCTGTCACCCGCTGACGAGCCGGGCATGAACGACCAGAACACAGAGGCGAGCTGCCACGCGATGATGACGACCAGGATCAGGCTGACCCAGAACGGCAATAACTGATTGGCCGCAGCGATCGTACGCGCGGAATCGCCACTGGTCAGGTCGGACCATTTCGGATCAGAAGCCATAATCAAGCCGGGTGTAAAATTCCATTCCTGAACGCTTAAACGCAGTAGCCGAATAATAAGGGTTGATCAATTCGAGAAACAACAGCGATTCGGCTGATTTTCCTATATTTCTTAATGAGATATGTGCCCGGAATACCACGTATTCATGACGGTTTGGCGGCCCCGAGGCAAAAAAATGCGATTTGCAGCTGAAATCGTCCTGACCGGCCCATATATAATACCGCGTATGCGACTGCAGGACACAGCCGGCAGCGACCTCTGACAACCAGTAACGGAATTAAGCGTTGAGCGAAAAACGACCCGACATTGACCGAGACGACAGCTTTGGGCTGACGCTGGAAGAGTCTCGTCCGAAATTGAAGGAACCACCGCTGTACCGTGTGGTACTAATCAATGACGACTACACGCCGATGGAATTCGTCGTTCATATTCTCGAGTCCATTTTCAATATGGAGAGAACTCGCGCGACACAGGTTATGCTAGAGGTGCATACGAAAGGCAAAGGCGTTTGTGGCGTGTACAACTATGACATCGCGGAAACGAAGGTTGCGCAGGTCATGGGCATTGCTCAGCAGCATCAGCATCCGCTGTTGTGCGAGATGGAAGAATCCTGAGGATCCATATGCTTAGTAGCGAACTAGAATTCTGCTTGAACGAGGCTTTCCAGCGTGCGCGCGACCAGCGTCACGAGTTCATGACGGTCGAGCACCTGTTGCTGGCGCTGCTCGACATTCCAAAGGTCTACGAGATCCTGAAGGAATGCGACGCCAACATTCCCGACCTGAGGAAGCAGCTGTCGGAGTACATCGATCACCAGACACCGACGCTGGCCCCGGACGATGAGAACGACGTACAGCCCACGCTCGGCTTCCAGCGAGTACTGCAGCGTGCCGTGTTTCATGTGCAGTCCAGCGGCAAGAAGGAAGTCACCGGCGCCAATGTCCTTGTCGCGATATTCAGCGAGAAGCAATCGCAGGCGGTGTACCTGTTGAACCTGCAGGACGTGACGCGACTGGATGTCGTCAATATCGTCTCCCACGGCATGCCGCAGCTGCAGAACGAGCAGAGCGGAGAGGAGTCCGAGTCCGCGCTCGACGGTGAAGAGGAGGCCGAAGCCTCACCGCTCGACCGCTTCGCAACGAACCTGAACCAGTTGGCGATAGACGGCAAGATCGATCCGCTCATCGGTCGGGAGATCGAAATCGAACGCACGGTGCAGATCCTGTGCCGTCGTCGCAAGAACAACCCGCTGTACGTCGGTGACGCCGGCGTCGGCAAGACGGCGCTCGCCGAGGGCCTCGCCCGGATGATCGTCGAAGAGCGCGTGCCGGAGGTGCTGCGCAACGCGACCATCTACGCACTGGATATGGGAACCCTGGTTGCCGGCACCAAGTATCGCGGTGACTTCGAGAAGCGACTGAAGGGCGTCATCGCCGAGGTCAAGAAAGACCCCGGTGCGGTCCTGTTTATCGATGAGATTCATACGGTCATCGGGGCCGGTGCGGCATCGGGCGGCGTCATGGACGCGAGCAACCTGATCAAGCCCGTACTGGCCAGTGGCGAGATGCGCTGCATCGGCTCGACCACATACGAAGAATACCGCGGCATATTTGAGAAAGATCACGCGCTTGCGCGTCGCTTCCAGAAGATCGACGTGCCGGAGCCGACGCTCGAAGAGACGGTTGAGATCCTGAACGGATTGAAGAGCCGGTTCGAAGAACACCACGGGATCAAGTACGAGTCGGCCGCGCTCGTTGCAGCGGCCGACCTGGCGTTGAAACACATCAACGATCGTCGGCTGCCTGACAAGGCCATCGACGTCATCGACGAGGCCGGCGCGAACCTGAGGCTGCAGCCGGCCGATGAGCGCCCGGACACGGTCACGGTCGAAATGGTGGAGAACATCGTCGCGCGGATGGCGCGCATACCGGCCAAGAGTGTGTCTGCATCGGATCGGGACTCGCTGCGGACGCTGGAACGCGACCTGAAGCTCGTGATCTTCGGCCAGGATCCCGCAATCGAAGCGCTGGCGTCGTCGATCAAGATGTCGCGCTCAGGGCTGCGCGACGACGACAAGCCGATCGGCATGTTCCTGTTTGCCGGTCCGACCGGCGTTGGCAAGACCGAAGTCACCCGCCAGCTCGCGATGTCGATGGGCGTCGAGCTGATTCGCTTCGACATGTCCGAGTACATGGAGCGGCACACGGTGTCGCGCCTGATCGGTGCGCCGCCGGGCTACGTGGGCTTCGACCAGGGCGGTCTGTTGACCGAGGCGGTCACGAAGAACCCGCACGCCGTCATCCTGCTCGACGAGATCGAGAAGGCGCATCCGGAAGTCTTCAACCTGCTGCTGCAGGTCATGGACCACGGTACGCTGACTGACAACAATGGCCGCAAGGCGGATTTCCGCAACGCGATCATCGTCATGACAACGAACGCCGGCGCTGCCGAGATGAGCAGGGCCTCGATCGGGTTCACGCAGCAGGATCACAGCACGGACGGCATGGAAATCCTGAAGAAGTCGTTTACGCCGGAGTTCAGGAACCGGCTTGACGCCATCATTCAGTTCGCGTCGCTGGACATCAAGTCCATCAAACGCGTCGTCGACAAGCTGATCGTCGAACTCGAGGCCAAGCTCGATAGCAACGACGTCACGATCGAACTGGACGACGCGGCCAGGGACTGGATCGCGGAGCGAGGCTACGACCCGAAGATGGGTGCGCGCCCGATGTCACGCATCATCCAGGAACACATCAAGCGACCGCTGGCCGAGGAACTCCTGTTCGGCAAACTCGAAGAGGGTGGTCACGTACGCATCACTCTGACGCCTGACGGCAAGCTGCGACTCGACGCCGAGCCGGCTATCAAGGAGCTGGAGCACTTAAGCGAGGAGTAGTTGACTGTCGGGTGGGCAGGTCAGCCCGTGAGGGGGCCGCGCAGGCGGCCCGGACGCTGTTAACGGCCGCGGTAGACGATGCGACCCTTGCTGAGATCGTAGGGCGTCAGTTCGACTGTCACCTTGTCACCGGTGAGGATACGAATGTAGTTCTTGCGCATCTTGCCCGAGATATGGGCGAGCACAACGTGACCGTTCTCGAGTTCGACTCGAAACTTGGTCTTCGGCAGCGTCTCAACGACGACACCTTCCATCTGGATTGCTTCTTCTTTCGCCAAGCGTTTGGCTCCTGTACTTCAAGGCCGCGAATTGTGCAGAAATGGTGGCCTTATTGCAACGAAACCGTCGGCATCACAACAGATTGTTGGCGGCGACCGGCTCCACCGGAAGCCCGCCCAATGGCGTCCGCGACGTGCAGAGCTCGCGCAGGCGCATCGCGAATTCATTGCGCGGCATCGTCCTGGCACCCAGCGTCAGCAGATGCGGCGATTCGACCTGGCAGTCGACCAGTCGGATTCCGCGCTCCAACCCCCAGCGGCACACCGCATAAAAGGCGATCTTCGAGGCATTGGTTTCGCGGCTGAACATCGATTCGCCGAAGAACACGCGGTCGATGGCCACGCCATAAATTCCGCCGACGAGGCGATCGCCGAGCCAGACCTCGACCGAGTGTGCCCATCCCTCGTCGTGCAAGCGGCAGTAGGCATCCAGCATGTCCGCGGTGATCCAGGTCCCATCCTGGTGCTCGCGCGGTTCGGCGCAGGCGCGAATGACCGCTTCGAAGGCCGTGTTCGCCGTGACCGACAGCGCCGAACGCCGAATGTCCCTCGCCAGTCGGCGCGACACGTGGAACCGCTCCGGGATCAGTACACAGCGAGGGTCCGGAGACCACCACAGGATCGGCTGCCCTTCGACATACCAGGGAAAAATGCCGCGTTCGTAGGCACACAGCAGGCGCTCACTATTCAGGTCTCCGCCGACGGCCAGCAGCCCGTCCGGTTCCCTGAGCGCCGACTCGATACCGGGGAACGACGTCGGCGGGCTGGTCGGGTCGATCCAGTACAGGCGCTGGTTCTTCATTCTGCGGGCCGGCGGTACGGGCTGCGCTCATCGACCGACCGCATGTAACGCTCAACGTCGTCGATTTCGAGTTCCAGGTAGTCGCTGATGGCGGCGAAGAACTCAGGGTGGGCGAGCCAGTGAGCCGACCACGTGGGTTCGGGTATGAAGCCCCTGCTGACCTTGTGCTCGCCCTGCGTGCCAGGTTCGAAGAGCTTGATACCCTTCTGAATGCAGTAGTCGATGCCCTGGTAGTAGCAGGTTTCGAAGTGCAGGGCGTTGTAATTGCCGGTGCTGCCCCAGTAGCGCCCGTAAAGCGCGTCGGCGCTCTCGAAGAACACCGCAGCTGCAACGGGTTCGGCGTCGCCGATCTCCGCCAGGATGACGAGTACCTGGCCTGGCATCGCGCGGCTGACTTGCAGGAAGAAGTCGAGATCGAAGTAGTGCGTGGAGCCGCGACGCATAAAGGTCAGGTTGATCAGTCGATAAACCTGTTCCCACAGCGCCGGGTCCATGTCCTCACCGTGAAGGTGGCGGAATCGAATGCCCGACTCCTCGACGTGCCGGCGATCGCGTTTCGCCTTCTTTCGCTTGCGCGCGTTGAACGTGGCAAGAAAATCGTCGAAGTCCGAGTAGCCGCGGTTGTGCCAGTGAAACTGGCAGTCCTTGCGTGTTTTCAGTCCGGCCGACTCGAGAACCGGCAACTCGTCTTCGACGGGGAACAACACGTGAAACGAAGAGCAGTCCGTTTCGCGAGCGAGGGTCACGCCTGCATCGACGAGCACCCTGGCCAGACCGGGATCCGCATCGTCGCGTAGCAGCAGCTTGGGGCAGGGCGCCGGTGTGAAGGGGACCGCGGAGACGAGCTTCGGGTAGTAGGGGAAGCCAGCGCGGTGATAGGCATTGGCCCAGGCCCAGTCGAAGACGAACTCTCCCCAGGAGTGCGACTTCTCGTACAGGAGCATGGCGCCGAGTATGGCCCCGTCGTCGTCCTCTAGTGTCAGGTGTCGCGGCTGCCAGCCAGTCTCAGCGGATACGCAGCCCGTGTCTTCGGCGGCCTTGAGGAACGCATGCGATAGGAACGGGTAGCGCGACCCGGCCAACTCGTTCCAGTCAGACGGTTCGATGTCATCGATCGATGCGTTAACCCGAACCTGCATCTGTCGTCAGGCGGCAACCTCGCCGGAGGTGGCCTCCTGCGATTCCAGCGCGTCGAGATACTTCTCAGCGTCGAGCGCGGCCATGCAGCCGGCGCCGGCCGACGTGATCGCCTGTCGATAGACCTGGTCCGCGACGTCGCCGGCGGCATAGACGCCGGGCACGCTGGTCGCCGTTGCGTCGCCCTCGATGCCGGAGCGCACAATGATGTAGCCATTCTTCATGTCGAGCTGACCGTCAAACAGGCTGGTGTTCGGTTTGTGACCTATTGCGATGAAGACGCCGGACAGCGACAGGTCCGTTGTGCTGTCGTCTTTGACGTTCTTGACGCGCAGGCCGGTGACGCCGGCGTCGACGCCGGTCACCTCGTCGACGACGTGATCCCACATCAGGTCGATCTTGCCTTCCTTCGCCTTCTGAAAGAGGCGGTCCTGCAGGATCTTCTCGGCGCGCAGCGCGTCGCGCCGATGCACGAGCGTGACTTTGTCGGCGATATTCGCGAGGTACAGCGCTTCCTCGACGGCGGTATTGCCGCCACCCACGACGGCGACGTGCTGGTTCCGGTAGAAAAAGCCGTCGCAGGTTGCGCAGGCGGAGACGCCGCGACCTTTAAACGCTTCTTCCGATTCGAGCCCGAGGTACATTGCCGACGCGCCGGTCGAAATAATCAGCGCATCGCAGGTGTAGACACCGTAGTCGCCCTCGAGCCGGAACGGTCGCGACGTGACGTCAGCGGTATGGATATGGTCATTGATGACCTCGGTGTCGTAGCGCTCGGCGTGCTTGAGCATGCGCTGCATGAGTTCCGGACCCTGCAGGCCTTCGACATCGCCGGGCCAGTTGTCGACGTCCGTTGTCGTCATCAGCTGCCCGCCTTGTTCGATGCCGGTGATCATGACCGGGTTGAGGTTGGCACGTGCAGCATAGACGGCCGCGGAGTAGCCGGCAGGGCCTGATCCCAGGATAAGTACGCGGCAATGTTTGGGGTCACTCATGTATACTTCGTCCTTGCGTTGCTTGGTGGCAAAGGGCCCTGCGGATAAGGGTCGAAATGTGGTCGGGGGACCACGTTTCAAGCGAAATCTTAAGGGTCGTTACAAGCGCGATTAACGCTTAAACAGTGTAGGGAAATCGCGCAGGCCGAGCACCCGAAATTTGCATAAGCCGAGAATGCTTGGGCAGCCTGTCTCGCGGCACACACAGAATCTCCTTGTTGAGAAGTCCAATTTAAGTTATTTATTTCATGTACTTGGAAGTTATAAGTAAGTTAAATTCTAGATATGGCTAGAGCGCAAAAAGCGGCGGAGGCAACAACGGGCCTCTCTTTCCAGGTGCATCGTGCGTTGCGCGAAGGCGCACTCTATGTTTTCGGCGCGCTCGCGCTGATCCTGTGGTTCGCGCTGTTCACTTACGACGCCGGCGATCCCGGGTTCAGCCAGGCAACCAGTAACCAGACGGTACAGAACGGCATCGGACCCTTCGGAGCCTACGTCGCCGATCTGTTGTTCCACTTGTTCGGTCGCCCGGCTTACCTGTTTACGCTGATGGTCTTCTACTTCGGCTGGATGTTGTATCGCGAGCAGAAGACGCAGACGCGATTCACGAGCATGGACTTTTCCCTCCGGTTTGCCGGCTTTGTCGCGATGCTGATCACGAGCTGTGCGTTGTCGACGCTGCATTTCTCGCCGGCCGCCTTTAACGAGACGGCGGGCGGCATCCTCGGTCAACTCGTCGGCCACAACCTGCGCGATATCATGAAGCCGCTTGGCGCGACGGTCCTGCTGTTCTTCCTGTGGATCGCCTCCGTCTCGCTGTTTCTGGGCGTGTCCTGGTTCAGCATCATGGACGGTATCGGGCGGTGGTGCCTGAACAGCTATGAGCGCGTCATGGTCAAGATCGGCGAGCTCCGTGACAAGGCCGAAGGGCGCCGTCAGCAGGCAGCGCGGGCAGATATCGTCAAGGTCGAGAAAGCGAGGACCGCATCTCGCAAGAGCCCCAAGATCGAGCCGGTGCTGCCGTCGCTCGAACCCAGCCTGCGCGCGGAGAAGGAGCGCCAGGTCCCGCTGTTCGACCCACCCGCCGCGGGCGAGCTGCCGCCCCTGGCGCTGCTGGACGACCCGCCGGAGCACACCGAAGGCTATTCCAAGGATTCGCTGGAGGCAATGTCGCGGCTGCTGGAGCTGAAGCTTAGGGACTTCGGCGTCGAGGTGGAGGTCAAGAGCGTGTCGCCTGGCCCGGTCATCACCCGTTTCGAAATCGACCCGGCGCCCGGGGTCAAGGTCAGCCAGATCGCGAACCTCGCTAAGGACCTCGCGCGCTCGCTGTCGATTGTCAGCGTGCGTGTCGTCGAAGTCATCCCGGGCAAGTCCTACGTCGGCCTCGAGATTCCGAACGAAAACCGCGCCCTCGTAACCCTCGGCGAAATCCTGAAGTCGAAGGCCTACGACGACATGGCGTCGCCGCTGACGCTGGCGCTCGGTAAGGACATCGGCGGCAACTCGGTTGTGGCGGACCTCGCCAAGATGCCGCACCTGCTGATCGCCGGCACGACGGGTTCGGGTAAGTCCGTCGCGATCAACGCGATGGTCTTAAGCATCCTGTACAAGACCCAGCCCGAGCAGGTCCGGCTCATCATGATCGACCCGAAGATGCTCGAGCTGTCCGTCTACGAGGACATCCCGCACCTGCTGACGCCGGTCGTCACTGACATGAAGGAGGCGTCCAACTCACTGCGCTGGTGTGTGGCCGAGATGGACCGTCGCTATCGCCTGATGGCGGCGCTGGGCGTTCGTAACATCGGTGGCTACAACCGCAAGGTCAAGGAAGCGATCGACGCGGGCCAGCCGATCAAAGACCCGACATTCACGCCACCACCGTTCGACGATCCGGAGAATGAAATCGAGCACCCGACACTCGTGCCGTTGCCGTACATCGTCGTCATCATCGACGAGCTCGCCGACATGATGATGATCGTCGGCAAGAAGGTCGAGGAACTGATCGCGCGGCTCGCGCAGAAGGCCCGTGCCTCGGGCATTCACATGCTGCTTGCAACGCAGCGCCCGTCGGTTGACGTCATCACCGGCCTGATCAAGGCAAACGTGCCGTCCCGCATCGCGTTCCAGGTGTCGGCGAAGGTCGACTCGCGGACGATCCTGGATCAGCAGGGCGCCGAGAACCTGCTCGGTCATGGCGACATGCTGTTCCTGCCGCCCGGAACGTCGATGCCGGTGCGCGTCCACGGGGCGTTCGTGGCCGACCACGAGGTACACGCCGTCGTCAAACACCTGAAGAAAAGCGGTAAACCGCGCTACCTGGATGAAATTTTGGAGGGTCCAAGCAGTCCAACACCAGGACTGACCGGGATCGACCCGGTTGCTCCGGACGATGCGGACGCCGAATCAGATCCGCTCTACGACCAGGCGGTACAGGTAGTCATGGAAACTCGAAAAGCGTCAATTTCCGGCGTCCAGCGCCGGCTTAAAATCGGTTACAACCGCGCCGCCCGAATGGTGGAGTCCATGGAAGCGGCGGGTCTTGTCGGCCCGCTGCAGCCAAACGGAACACGAGAAATCCTCGTGCCGGGCTCGGAAAAGGAGTAAGCGCGTGAGAAGAGTCTGTTTCGCGGCGGCGTTGCTGTCGCTGGCCCTTCAGGCGCCGGCGGACCCGCAGGCCGAGGAGGCTGAGGAGAAAGGGCTCGCGCTGGTCGAGTCGTTCGTCTCCGGCATCGAATCTTTCACCGGCAATTTTCGCCAGTCGCTCGTCGATGCCGACGGCGTCGTCATTGATGAGACGGAAGGCACGGTCGAGATCCTGCGGCCCGGTCGCTTCCGCTGGGACAACACCGAGCCCTACGAGCAGTGGCTGATCGCCGACGGCGTCAATATCTGGAATTACGACGTCGACCTCGAGCAGGTTACGGTAAAGCCGCAGGCCACTGCGCTCAGCAACACGCCGGCGCTGATCTTGAGCGGAGCAAGCGATGCTTTCGATCAGTTTGAGTACATCGATAGCTACCAGGAGGCGGACTACTACTGGGTCCGATTGGAACCGCGAGATGCCGACGCGGGCTTCGATCGCATGGAACTCGGCTTCCTCGATGACGTGCTGTATCGCATGGTGTTCTTCGACAATCTCGGACAGAGGACGCTCGTCCAGCTGGAGGACGTCAGGGTGAATCCTGCGCTCGAGCCCTCGAGGTTTGAGTTTGAGATACCGGAATTTGCCGACCTGATCGGCACCCCGGCGAGTGCGGCTATCGAATGATGTTGCCACTGCGTTACCTGACGCAATGGCGAATCGCCGGGCTGGCCCTGCTCGGTGCTGTGTTCCTGGCGGCCTTGGTTCCGTCGAGTCTGCTCTGGCCGGGTGGGTTGCCGATCTCGCAGTGGACGCAAGGTGACGACAAGTTGGTGCATGCCGTGACGTTCGCGATCATGACGACCTGGTTCGGCGGCCAGTACGCGCAGCAGGGTTTCTGGAAAATACTCCTTGGCCTTGCGTTATTCGGTGTGCTTATCGAAATTTGCCAGGGAGTCGTCGGCTACCGTACACGAGACGCCATCGATGTGGCCGCTAACCTTGTCGGCATCCTGGTGGGCTATGTGATTGTGCGCTTCTGGCTGGCAGGCTGGAGTGCTCGCACGGAATCCTGGTTCGATCGGCAGTTTGGACGTCGCTCCGTTGACTGATCTGTTCGCTGGTATGGAACCGCCACCCGACACACGGGAATCCGAGGCCGCACTCGAGGGCCGTCCGCTGGCTGACCGTATGCGCCCAACCTCGTTGGAAGGCTACTTCGGGCAGTCCCACCTGTTGGGTCCGGAGCAACCGCTGCGACGCGCGATCGAACGGCGTCGGCTTCATTCGATGGTGTTCTGGGGGCCGCCGGGTACCGGCAAGACGACGCTGGCCAGGATGCTGGCGCGAGCGTCAGAGGCGCATTTTATTGCGCTGTCGGCCGTCATGGCGGGCGTCAAGGACATCCGCGCCGCGGTCAGTGAGGCAAGTGCGCTCCGATCAGCACAGGGCCGCGCGACGGTGCTGTTTCTTGACGAGGTGCATCGCTTCAACAAGTCTCAGCAGGACGCATTCCTGCCCTTCGTCGAAGATGGCACGCTGACCTTCATCGGCGCGACGACCGAGAATCCGTCGTTCGAGCTGAACAACGCATTGCTGTCGCGTGCGCGTGTCTACGTTTTGAAACCGCTGACCCCCGATGAGCTGAAGGACATCCTTAGACGAGCACTGGATGATCCGGAGCGGGGACTCGCTGATCGCTACACGATTGACGATGAGGCGCTCGATGTGATCGCGTCAGCGGCCGACGGCGACGCACGACGCGCGCTGAATTTCCTGGAGCTGGCCAGTGACCTGTCGGAAGACGGCGAGATTGGCGTCGACGTGGTTAAAGCCGTTGCGGGCGGCACGTCGCGGCGGTTCGACAAGGGCGGCGAGCACTTCTTCGACCAGATCTCGGCGCTGCACAAGTCCGTCCGGGGCACGGATCCGGATGCGTCGCTGTACTGGCTGATGCGCATGATCGAAGGGGGCTGCGACCCGCTCTACATCGCCCGGCGGATGGTGCGCGTCGCGTCAGAGGATATCGGCAATGCCGATCCTCGAGCGCTGCAGCTCGCACTGAATGCCTGGGAGGCGCTGGAACGACTCGGCAGTCCGGAGGGCGAGCTTGCGCTGGCACAGGCCGTCGTCTATCTCGCGTGCGCGCCCAAAAGCAACGCGGTCTACACGGCGGCGAAAGCGGCCGCGAGCGCCGTCGAAGAGCACGGCAGTCTCGAAGTGCCAATGCACTTAAGAAACGCGCCGACGCGCCTGATGAAGGAGCTGGGCTACGGCGATAACTACCGCTATGCGCACGACGAGGCCGATGGCGTTGCGCGCGGCGAGCGCTATTTTCCCGAGGACATGGCCGTCGACAGGTATTATCATCCCGTGCCGCGCGGACTTGAAATCAGGATCCGCGAGAAGCTGGCCCGAATCAGGGCTGAGAACCCGGAATCCGAGAACGATGATTGATCCAAAATTACTGCGCGGCGAAACGGCCATGGTTGCGGCCAACCTCGCCCGTCGAGGCTTCGACTTCGATGCCGACGCCTACCTGGCGTTGGAAGAGAAGCGCAAGCAGCTGCAGGTCGACACGGAGGCGCTTCGCAGCGAGCGCAACCAGAGCGCAAAGCGCATCGGCCAGGCAAAAGCCAAGGGCGAGGACATCGAGCCGCTGCTGGCTGCCGTCAACGACCTGGGCGAAAGACTTGAGACAGCAGAGTCGGCACTACAGTCCGTGCAATCGGAGCTGCAGGCGATCGAACTTGGCCTGCCGAACCTGCTTGATGACGACGTGCCGAACGGAACATCCGAGGAAGATAACGTTGAAGTCCGGCGGTGGGGCGAACCTCGCGAATTCGACTTCGACATCAAGGACCATATCGAACTCGGCGCCGGGGTCGATGGCCTCGATTTCGACGCGGCAAGCCGGATATCGGGCGCACGTTTCGCCGTGATGCGCGGCGGCCTCGCGCGATTACAGCGGGCGCTTGTCCAGTTCATGCTCGACACTCACGTCAGCGAGCACGACTACGTCGAGGCGTACGTGCCTTACCTGGTGCAGTCGCATGCGCTCCTCGGTACCGGAAACCTGCCGAAATTCGAAGCGGACCTGTTCAAGACGACGACCGAGACACCGTTTTATCTCATTCCAACGGCGGAGGTGCCCCTGACCAACCTCGGTCGCGAACGCATCTTCGAGGCCGATGAGCTACCGCTGAAGTTTACGGCGCACACGCCGTGCTTCCGCTCTGAGGCAGGCTCACACGGCCAGGACACGCGCGGCATGATACGCCAGCACCAGTTCGAGAAGGTCGAGCTCGTCAACCTCGCGACGTCTGCGCAGTCGGATGAATTGCACGAGGCGATGACGCAGGCTGCGGAAACGGTCCTGCAACGCCTCGAGCTGCCGTACCGCGTCATCACGCTGTGCGCCGGGGACATCGGGTTCTCGGCGGCGAAGACGTACGATATCGAAGTCTGGCTGCCCGGCCAGCAGCGCTATCGTGAGATTTCGTCTTGCAGCAACTGCCGTGACTTCCAGGCGCGTCGCATGAAGGGCAGGGTGCGTAACGTCGAGACGGGTAGACCCGAGCTCATTCACACGCTGAACGGTTCCGGAGTCGCAGCCGGACGCGCGCTGATCGCGGTCATGGAGAACTATCAGCAGGCAGACGGCAGTATCGCGGTGCCAGACGTACTCAAACCCTACATGGGTGGCGTTGAGGTGGTCTCGGCCGTGTGAGAGACCAATCACTCGCGAGTGCGTTGTGCAAAAAACGCGTTGTGGAATAAAGAAGGGGCCGATCGGCCCCTTTTTCGTTGTTCCCGTTTTGTGTTCAGCCAATCGCGGCTCATGAACAGCTGCAGGATGTTTCAGAACATCATCGCGATTAAAGCGGAGGGCCGCAGCGACGCGAGGACGTACCGGGTGGCGGTCGGAACGCGTCTACCAGGGTAATTCATAGCCTTCGGCGTGCCAGAATGTGCCGCTGTTATCCAGGTTCAGCTCATCGATGCGCTGCAGCAGGCCGGCCGCAGAGATTTCCGCATCGATGCCGCTGCCGCCGGTCATCTCGGTGGCGACCAGGCCGGGATGCAGCAGTGCGACGGCGATTCCGCGAGGCTTCAGTTCGTGCTTCAGGTTGGTGCCCACCATGTTAACGGCCGTCTTCGATGTGCGGTAACCCCAGACGCCGCCCGATCCGTTGTCCTCAATGGAACCCACGCGGCTCGTGATGATGGCAACCTTCGAGCCTTTGGACAGGTTGTCCCTGAGTGCCTCGGTGACGCGCAGCGGACCCAGCGTGTTCACCTGGAACTGCTCGATCATCGTGTCGTAGTCGATGTCACCGAACTGGTCGCGGCGCAGAATGCCGGCGTTGTTGATCAGGACGTCGATTGGCCGGCCGCTCAGTCGCTCCTTGAGCCCGTGGACCGACTCGCCGTCGCCGACATCTACGCCGTCGATGACCTCCACGCCGAGCGACTGCAGCCCGTCACTGGTGGATCGGCAGACCGCAATCACGTGTTCGCCACGATGCGCGCACGCGCGGGCAAGCTCGAGCCCAATGCCGCGGTTCGCGCCGGTAATCAATACGGTAGACATCAGGGGTTATCTCCAGGTTGTGATGTAAAAAGGGGTTAGTCGGACGGCGCGCCGTCGAGCAGGGCTTCGAGCGCGACCAGTTCTGATCCGTTCTCGGTGCAGACGGCGTATTCAGACGTTTCCCGATGCGCGTAGAGCGCAACGCCCGAGTAATCTCCCGCCTTGTTGATGATATAGAAATTGACATTGAAGTTCGGTTGGCCGCGACTGTTCAGCAGTCGATTCTCGACCGTGTTGTCCCGAATACGTTTCAACGCCACCATGCCGGCGTCGAGCGGGTGACTGCCGCGACGCATCTCTTCGACGATGAGGAACGAGCAGAGCGCATAGAGATTGGCTTCGCCGCGCCCGGTTGAGCCCGCCGCGCCGATGTCACCATCGACGTAAAGGCCCGCGCCGAGGATCGGGGAGTCGCCGACGCGGCCGGGAATCTTCCACGCGAGTCCGCTGGTCGTGGTCACGCCACAGATCTCGCCCTTCGTGTTAACGCCGTTGCAATTGATGGTGCCGTAGTACTCGTCCTCGGCGATCATGCCGTCTCGGACCATCGTCAGGCCGGCGTCGTGCGCGGCCTGCGTGCGCTGCTCGGGGTCGAGATAATGCTCGGGATCGATGCGTCGTTTCCATTCCAGCCACATTTCTCTCGACCGGTCGGTATTCAGATCGTCTTCGATCTCGTAGCCCATGTTGCGGGCGAAGCGCTGCGCGCCCGGGCCGACCAGCAGGTGGTGATCGGTGAAATCCATAACCGCCTTCGCGACATTCGACGGTGTTCTTACGCCTTCCAGTGAGGCGACGCCGCCAGCCTGCTTCTTCGGCCCGTGCATGCAGCAGGAATCCAGCTGAACAACGCCGTCGGCATTCGGGCGTCCCCCGTACCCGACGCTGGCATCGAGCGGGTCGAGTTCAACGATGTTGACCCCGGCGATCAACGAATCGAGCACGTCGGTGCCGCCGGTCATCAACTCAAAGGCCGTCTCGACACAGGTCTTGTCGCCGCCATTGGTCATCGTATTGCCGTTGCGAGAAGCAACGACGACAGGCTTTGACTTGCCGGTGTGGACGGCGGGCGCGGCGGCTGTCGCGCTCATCGTTATGCCCCCGCTCAGGCCGGCGGCGGCGCCGGAGATGAGGAAGTCGCGTCGGTTGAGCTTGCTCATTGCATCGATACTCCATCGTCAGAGGCAAGCTATCTTGGACGAGTCGTGTGGACGGGTCTAGTCAATCGTTGCGAGGCGGCTGTAGGAGGGGCTTTTATGAAAGCCTGGATTCGTACCATGGCTTGGTGCGGTTTACGATCCAGACGACGGACAACATGACCGGCACTTCGACCAGAACGCCGACAACGGTAGCGAGCGCCGCCCCGGACTGCAGGCCGAACAGGCTGATCGCTGCCGCTACAGCGAGTTCAAAGAAATTGCTCGCACCAATCAGCGCCGACGGGGCCGCCACGCAGTGGGCAACGCCGAATCTCCGGTTCAGCCAGTAGGCAAGCCCCGAGTTGAAGTAGACCTGGATCAGGATCGGAACAGCCAGCAGCAGGATGATCAGCGGTTGTTCGATGATCTGGTTGCCCTGGAACCCGAATAGCAGCACCAGCGTGATTAGCAGCGCCGACAGGGAGATCGGGTGCATGCGATCCAGTACGCGCCTGAGTCGGGCTTCGCCGTCGTCCGAATGCATCAGGTAACGGCGCCAGAGACTGGCGGCGATGACAGGCAGGACGATGTACAGCACGACGGACAGGAACAGCGTCTCCCAGGGAACGTGAATCGCGGAGATGCCGAGCAGGAGAGCCACGATGGGTGCAAAGGCAAACACCATAATCGTATCGTTGAGCGCGACCTGGGACAGCGTAAAACCCGGGTGTCCGTCGCTCAGATTGCTCCAGACGAAGACCATCGCCGTGCAGGGCGCCGCGGCGAGGATGATCAACCCCGCGATGTAACTGTCCAGTTGTTCGGCTGGCAGCCAACCTGCAAACAGGTTGCGGATGAAGATCCATGCCAGCAGGGCCATGGAGAACGGTTTGATCGCCCAGTTGATGAACAGTGTCACGCCGACGCCGCGCCAGTGTTGCCTGACCTCGACGAGAGAACGGAAGTCAATCTTGAGCAGCATCGGCAGGATCATCAGCCAGATGAGCACGGCCACCGGCAGGTTCACCCGGGCGATCTCCATGGCGCCCAGCGAGTCGAACGCCGGCGGGAACAGCTTACCGAGTGTTATCCCGATGACAATGCACAGTGCGACCCAGATGCTCAGGTATTTTTCGAAGAACGGCATTTGTGCGTTGGTTTCTGCCGATTTGGCCAACGTGTCACTCTGGGTGCTCAACCAGTGTCTCCTGTTCGGGTCTATAAGCGACGATCACGTGAAGGCTTGCCAGCCAGCGTCACAGAAGCCGCGATTCAATCATGATCTTCAAACGAATGCTCGTTCTATGTCCGAATACTTCTGTAAGGGCGACAGCCCTTTACCGACAATGCAGACCGTTGCAGGAGTTGGTCGTTTCAGACCACCGTGTCGACGACGATACCGGAGCGACCGAGCGCGGAGTTGACTGCCTTGAGATTGCTCAAGGTGACGTTGAACAGCCTTTGGATCAGTCCGTTCTCTTCACCCTGTCCATTGAAAATGCTCTTGACCGAGCTGCCGCGAAACTGCAGCGCCTTCGCGAATCCGACCAGATCGAAGTCAATGGCATCGCCCTTGCTCTGGTCCGTCGTCGAATCGTTGAGCGAGACTCCAAACAGCTGATCGTTGCCGGAGTCGCTGCTGAACGTGCCGCCAAACAGTGAGGCAAACGCCGCGCGGACGCCCTGAACGTTTGCACCGCCGTCAGAAAACGTCGAGTCGTCAAAGATCGTGTTGATTTCCTGGATCAGATTCTCGACGGTTCTGGCAATCTGGTAGGAACGGCGTCGAGAAATTCCGCCCGAAGACTCTTTGGGATCGACGCGTCCTTCCGGGATGTTTAGCGCAGAGAACAGATTCGTACCGTTGCTGTCGATGGTCAGTTCATTCGCCCCGCTTGCCGACTCGATCGTCACAATCTGCGAGTCTGAATCGAACGTTGCGGTGACGCCTGCACTGGAATTGGTGATGCGATCGAGCGTGGTGCTTAGAGAGTCCGAATTTGGGTCTACGGCGATAGTTTCGCCGTTGATCACGATGTCTCCCGCCTGAACGACCGAAAAGTCGTCGACGTTTTCCAAAGCGACGTTCAGCTCCGAATCCACGCCGGGCGTAAATGTCGCGCCGTCGAGTTTCGTCGCGATCGTGAAATTCGATGTGTCGTTCTGGATGTCGATGGTCGGCTCTGAACCTGCCGTTTCCTGGCTGAACTCGATGCGCTCGGTGACGGCATTGAACTGTGCCGTTACGCCGGCATCTGACAGGTTGATCTTGTCGATGACGGTGTTGATCGTGTCGGTGGTTGTGACGGCAATAGTTTCACCGTTGACGTCGAACGACCCGTCGACGATATCGGGCAGGGTGCTCGGCGATTCGTAGAACTGAAAGTTCGGGTTGTCATTGCGGGTGCCTGCCAGCGGCTTGTCAGGGTCTACGGCGCTTCCAACGCCCTGGAACAGGTCGAGCGCAGCCAGGTCGTCATCAATGAGGTCACCAGACCCGAGTGTGAAATAAAGGCCGTCTACCAGGCTGTACTGCTGGTCCAGGGGGTCGTTCTGCTGAATGTTGTACGTCCCCACCGTGCCGCCCAGGCCATCGGTTACCCTGATCTGCAGGTTGTTGGACAGTCGCGTGCCGCCGCGCCTCGCATCGAAGGTCAACGTCGTTGATCCGAGGCTGCCTCGATACTCGCCTCCGACGGTCAGCAATGATGTCGAACCCAGGCTCCAGCTCGGCCCAAACGGGGAAAACGAATCCGGTGACGCGTTGATTTCCTCGGTCGATGCAAGCGTGGCCGCGCTTTCGAACAGATTCAGGGACAATGCAGGATTCGAGCGTGCATCCGGCAGGTCGAGCTGCAGGCGTTTCGTCGAGAAGTTCAGGCTTTCGGCAACGGCTTCAAGTACCCGGTAGAGATTCAGCAGCTGTCGGCGCGCCTGCTGCAATTCCGTCGCACCCGTGGACGTCAGTTGTGGTTGTGAGCTGGCGCGCTGTACCGGCGCAGGCCGGTCGAACTGCAGGCGCGAGAAATTCGCCAGGTTTTGAAGGGTCGATATTGTTGACATTTAAGCCGTCCGCCGTGGCTCGAGGCGTATGGCCAGCAACCGTTGCCTGGGCGCACGCCTGTAACGAACGGTATCGGTTGAAATGGCATAAGCTTTAGTGGTTCTGAGGGCTGTCGGAGACGGCAGGACTTTTGGACGGCAGCGCTGCTGTCTCGCCGTCGGTGTTCCCAGGCAAGCGATCTTGCGCGTTTCAGACCGGCTTGCGCCGATGCTCGAGCCGTCCGGAACGTCGTGTCGCTTCGTCTAATGTTCTGAGAAGTCTGTCGAGTCCGGCGGCAGCGCCGCCGGACTTGGCCGGGAATGAGGCTCCTATCTACTCGATCGTGAGCTCTTCTTCTTCGACTTCTTCTACCGAGCCTTGCTCGTCCAGGGTTCGCTGAATCTGCTCGTCGGGCTCAATGAAGAGCACTTCGCCGGTGAAGACGGCGCCGGGCAGCACGAAGAATACGCTGAATATATAGCCGAACGCCCAGAGCCGGTTTTCCTCGGTCTTGTTGCCGAGCCACTCGGCAGCGTGGATCGGCCAGTCCTTCACCCACGGAACCACGGCAAACACGAAGACGCCGAGGACGTTGTACAGCAAGTGAACCAGCGCGATCTGCAGGGCGAAAACCTCGTTGCCGCCGGAGATCGCGGTCGCCGCGAGCAGGGCCGTGATGCAGGTGCCGATGTTGGCGCCCATCGTAAACGGGAAGACCTGTTTCGTTGTCAGCACACCGGAACCGGCTAGCGGGACAATCAGGCTCGTGGTTGTCGACGATGACTGGACGAGGACGGTGATAACCGTACCGGAGGCGATACCCGTGGCGGTGCCACCACCAATGGCCTTGTTCACGATATTTCGTGCTTTGCCCACCATCACCGCACGCAGCATCTTGCCGAGATAGATCACGGACAACATGACGAGCGTGACGCCGGCCACGATGAGCAGCGATCCCCCGACGGCCGGGGACAAGCCGTCGAGCTGCGTGACGATCGTCTTCACGGCCGGTTTGGTCATCGCGCCCAGCACGTTGATGTCTTTTATAGACGCGTCTCCGCCGCCGACGAACCACACGGACATGGCTTCGGCCATTCGCTGCAGCGGGTGAAAAAGCAGTTCGATGGGCAGAATGATGACGATGCTGAAGAGATTGAAGAAGTCATGCACCGTTGCGGCCTGGAAAGCCTTGTTGAAACGTCCTTTGTTGCCAAGATTGCCAAGGCTCACGATCGTGTTCGTGATGGTCGTGCCCATGTTGGCGCCCATGATGATGGGCACGGCAATCTGGACCGGCACGCCTCCTGCGACAAGGCCAACCACCACGGCGGTCACCGTGCTGGATGACTGCACGAGGGCCGTGGCGAGCGTGCCCAGGATGACGCCCGCGATGGGGTTCGCCGCAAAAGCGAAAATTTTCGCGGCGCCTTCTGACCCACCCGACACGAGTTTGAACCCGTCCCCGATAACGCCGACGCCGACGAGCAACAGGTAGACGAAGCTCGCTACGCCGAACCACGTTAACCAGGTCACACTCTTGTCGTGCGACTCGCCGCCGGGTCCTGTTTCCGGCGGACGCGCTTCCGGGGTAGTGTCATTCACTCGGGCTCGTCCTGTTTCTGTTCAGCATAGAGGGCGGCGCCAGGAGATCGACGCTGCGACATGTTACACCAGGACACGTTACTGCATTGCGACACTCGCGGGCGTTGACAGGGTCGTCGCCCACATCGTCACTGTGCAACAATTGCGCGCTGATTGACCAGGAATCGCATAGCCGATGGATCAGGGAACTTCGGGGGTATCCCATCGAATTTCTGCGGCACTACTCGCCGCGCTGCTGTTCGCGCCCTTTGCCGCCCGGCCCGACGCGGCGCCGTCCGAGACAGTCGTTTCCGAGCAGATCTGCAGCGGTCTTTTCTTCGTTCCGCTGGAATGGGAATCGCGCGACGGAGAAAAACACGAGTTGATGGCGCTGTTCGACACAGGTGCCAGCAGGTCGTTTATCGACCCGGACGCGATCGAGAGAATCAGCGGCAAGCGGCTCGAAGTCGGAACGCGAGCAGTCATGGAGAACGTCAGCGTGGCCGGGCTCAACTTCTCAAAGTTCCGCCCCCGGGTTCGCGAACTCGACCACCTCGGCCTGGCACTGGGCCAGGAGTTTGACGTCTTCCTGCAATTTGAGGCGTTCGACAAGCTCCTGCTGACGCTCGACTACGGCAAGCGGGAAATGCGTGTCTCGAAGGGTGAACTGCCGAAGCCGGACGGCGAGCTGGTCTTTTCGACCAAAGGGCGGGACAGCCGCCCGTGGATCCGGACCCGCGTCGGTTCAAGAAAACGATCGCTGTTGCTGGACAGTGGATCGAACGGGACGATATCGGTGCGGCCGCACCGGAGCATCCGCTGGGTGGGTCAAAGCGCGAAGATTCGCCTGGCCCAGGGGATGAGTGACCTGGAGTTGAATGAAGTCGGACGACTCGACGGTTCGATTCAGGTCGGGCCTCTGGAATTCGCCGAGCCCATCCTCAGTCTGACCACGGACACCGAATTGGTGGGCTACGACGTACTCAAGCACTTTGTGCTCACGTTTGATCAGAAGAACCGCCGGGTGCGCATGCAACCCCTGTCGGATTCTCCGGTGCGGATGGTGTCGCGCACGGGGACCGGCGCATTGCTTCGACCGCGAGGGGATGCGGTCGAGATAGCCCGAATCGTGCCCGGCAGTTCTGCACAGGAGGCCGGACTGGAACCAGGGGACCGGGTGACTCACGTTGATGGTGTTCCTGTTGCAGAGCGTGGATGTAACCCGGTAGGAGAGCAAGAGAGGGCTGTTGAGTATCGGGTCGTTCGAGGGGGCCAGGAGCGGGTTGTTATGTTGGAGTATGAGGTTTTAGTGGAGTGATTGGGTTTCGGTGAGTGGTCCGCCTGCCGTTCTAACTCGTGCGTTTGGGTGGGTGCGGATTGATCGCTTGTGCCAGTCTAGGCAGTGGGATTGATTCAGATCGCCTTAGGGCGATCTTCACCCCGTACTCTTCGAGAGTGCGCAGCAGCCTGCTACCTCTTCGTTCCGATCGTTTAGGGCGAGGGGCAAGCCGGCGTCCAAAACGCCGTCGCGTTTTGTCGAACTGGGTACGAAATCCTCAACCCCACTGCGCCGGCATTAAAAAAGGCCCCATGAAGGGGCCTTTCTTAGTGCTGGCGGAGAGGGTGGGATTCGAACCCACGAAGGGCTACAAACCCTTGCTGGTTTTCAAGACCAGTGCATTCAACCGCTCTGCCACCTCTCCGAAATTTTCGTGCCCGTGCGGGTGGGATTGATTCGTCGCTGTCGCTCCTCACCCGTCTTGCTCGATAGTGCCCACTCGATCGAAACCGCTGTTGGACTATCGTAACAGGCGCCCTGCGGGCGTCGTGATCGGCTTTGCCGATCGCTCGAACCCAATCCGCCCTCAATCTTAACGCGTGCGCTTTGGATCGGTGCGGATTGATCTTCAGTGGTCGGCGTCGACCAGTGATTGACTCGTCGCTGTCGCTCCTCGCCCTGCGGGCGGCTCGCTATGCTCGCCGTCCAAATCGGCAAGCCGATTTGTCAACCGCTCTGCCACCTCTTCACGGTTGCTCGCGCTCGTGCGATGGCGAATTGTGCGGATAACGCCACGCGGATTCAACAGTCTTTGCTCGATTCAGCCTGGACGGAGGGCGCTTGAGGCTTGAGTTCAAGGCCAGATCGATGGAACGACCGCCTGCATTTTTAGCCTAATCCGAAAGCCGAACAGGGTGGGGAGTAGTGATAAATGAGTTTAAAAAATCATAATAAATTGTTGTTTTTAATAATTATTGGTATATCGACTTCGGTGTCGGCGCAAGATACAGAGGAGGACCAGCCAGCCGGTCCCCCGCAACCTCCCTGCATGGCCGACGATGACTTCAATGCGTTCGACTTCTGGGTTGGCGATTGGGATGTGCACACGGCGGATGGCACGCTGGCGGGCGAGAACTCGATCGCCAAAGTGCACAACGGTTGCCTGGTTACCGAGTCGTGGCAGGGTGTGCAAGGCTCTGTCGGCACGAGTATCAACTACCTCGACCGTGTGAACGATGAGTGGGTGCAGATCTGGAATGACGCGGGTGGCAGCCAGATCAACATCCGCGGCGGGCTCACCGACGATGGCATGCTGCTGGTCGGCAAGATCCATTACATAAGTAACGGTACGACTGCGGACTTTCGAGGTCTTTGGACACCACTTTCGGACGGACGTGTGAGACAATTCTTCGAACAGTCGGTCGACGGCGGAAAAACCTGGACCACATGGTTTGAGGGCTTCTACACGAAAAAGTCGGCCGAATAGCAGGATTTTTCAAGGACTCAGAGTGACTTATTCATCTGCAAATCGTGGGTTTCCAGCCGGCAACCCCATCGCCAATGCAATAGTCATCATCGTCGGCACACTGGCAATTGCGGCCTCGATCATTATCGGCTTTGTCGCTTTTCTCGTGCTGGCGTCCATCATCCTCGTCATGGCCGCCGTTGTCGGTCTGCGGCTGTGGTGGTTCAACCGTAAGCTCCGCCGCGAGCCCCGACCGGATCCGGATTCCGGAGACGGCGTCATCGAAGGCGAGTTCATTGTGATTGCCAGGGAAGAGAAAGACCCGCGCTAGGCGGGCTGACAGACTCATGGCTCGCAACGGAACGGAACAGGAGCGGCGACGCATCCGGCGCCGACGTCGGATCCAGGTGGTCGTCATCTACACGGCTATCGCCATCGGCCTGGCCTGGTTCTTTGAATCGCAGGCAACGACGACGCTCATTTTTGTGCGCCACGCCGAAAAGGTAGCTGACGGGTCTGAAGACCCGAGCCTCAACGAAGCGGGCAAACGCCGCTCGGGCGAGCTGGCGAGGCAGTTGGCCGACGCTGACGTTATCGCCGGTATCGATGCCATTTATGCGACCGGTTTCAGGCGATCGCAGGAGACGGCCATGCCGGTCGCCAACGCGCTGTCGCTGCCGATCAACACCTACGATGCGGCCGATACGGAAACCGTGCTTCAGACCATCCTGCGAGATCACAAGGGTAAGATCGTGCTCGTCGTTGCGCACAGCGACACGCTTCCCGATCTGATTGCCAATCTCGGCGCCAGCAAGCGGGTCCCGCCGATCGCAGACTCAGAATACGACAACATCTACGTCATCTCGATCCCGTGGTTCGGCAAGACCAAGACCATTCGCCTGCGTTACGGCGAGCCGTACCTGCCGCCGGTCGCGGAGTCGTCGTGAGCGCACAGGCGGAGCTCGTCGTCAGGACGACGGGGAGAGCTGCCTACGATCTGACCGCCGACGTCAGAGAGCACGTGCGAAATGCCGCCGTCGACGGCGGTCTGGTGCACGTGTTCATCCGTCACACCAGCGCTTCCCTGATGCTGTGCGAGAACGCCGATCCCGACGTGCTAAGGGACCTGGAGACCTTTCTGTCGCGCCTGGTTCCGGATGGCGATCCGATGTTCGTTCACACGGCGGAAGGGCCGGATGATATGCCAGCGCATATCCGCAGCATATTGACGCAGCCCAGCCTGACGATTCCGATTGTTGGTGGTCGCTGCGCGCTCGGCACCTGGCAGGGTGTTTACTTGTGCGAGCATCGAACCGCCCCGCACACGCGCAAGGTCGTGCTGACGGTCCAGTCGATCTAGCGGCGTTTCACTCAGGTACGGCTTCGGTCGATATCCTTGAGGCCTGCTGCCTCGCGCAGCGAGATCGCGTGCCGAATGAACTCCTCGTGGCGACCGATGCGGACGTCCGCCATGACCGCATCCTGGATCTTCTTGTCCTGCGCGATCAGGAAGGTCACGCGCCGAACGCCGACCCCAAACGGACCGTCGACGTCGAACATCCTGGCAACGGTCTTGTCCTCGTCGCACAGCAGTACGAAAGGCAGGTCGTATTTTTCCTTGAACCGCGCGTGGCTTTCCTCGTCCTGCGGGCTGACGCCGACCACCTTCAGACCGACGGCGACCAGTTCGTCGTGAATGTCGCGTATCGCGCAGGCCTCCTTCGTGCAACCGGGTGTGAAGTCAGCCGGGTAGAAATAGAGAATCAGCGGACCGTCTTCCAGCAGGTCTGTCAGCGACGTGTCCTTGCCGGAGTCGTCCGGCAGGATAAATTCCGGTGCTTTACTGCCAGCTTTGAGCATCAGTGTTTCTTCCTGTCTTGGTCGAACATGGTTTCCATGACCCGGTACGCGGTCATCTGCATACCGAGATTAACGTAGGTGTCCTGCGCGCGCGCGTTATCCGAGTCCACGTACAGCCGTATGCCGATGGCATCGGGGTCTTTTTTGGCGAGATCCTGAACATGCCGATACAGCGAGGCAAACACGCCTTTGCGCCTGTATTCGGCGTCAACGTACACCGACTGAATCCACCAGATCCGGCCATCACGCCAATCGCTCCACTCGTAGGTGACCATGATCTGCCCGACAATCTGACCGTCGGTCTCCGCAACCCAGTATTGACCATTGTCAGGATCGGCCAGCAGACGTTTGACGCCCGAACCGATGATCGCAGGGTCCAGCGAATGCCCCTCTGTTTCCTCCGCGATGCCGTTGTTGAAGCGCGCAATGGTCTCGGCATCGCCAGCCTCGGCCATTCGAATCGTAAGGTTCATCCGCGGATCCACTCAGTCGTGAGGCGCTGATGCTAGAACGCGATCGGCTACAGAACAAGACAAAACGCAAAGGAGGGGCTCGACACCCGACGGGGCGTCGACGTCTTAAGCAGGGAGACGCCGGTCTCGACCTACTTTCCGCAGTGCGGGCATTCTCCTCTAAGGGCCTTCAGGATGTAGGTCACCCACAAGAAGAACAGCGCCACATTGCCGACAAACAGTAGTGTGAATAACGTGGAAGCGCCCATGGCGGTCTCCCGTCAACGCCCAACATATTATGTTCATCGGCAGAATAGACGATTATTTGAGCTTTTCAATCGGCGGAAGTGGCATGCGGGCGGGTCCCGTGCGCAGGCAGAGCGTCAGGTAGTCCGTGACAAGGGTGTGGAGATCCTGGTTTTTGTCCAGGTAACTCTTCGCCCAGTAGTGAGCGTGCTTGGCGATGCGCGTGTCGACCCGGCGCAGCACCCGCTCGGCCTGATCGGGGTCTGTCTGCAACATCGTGTAGAACAGTGCCGCCGTTTCCTGGCCCAGCAGGCAGTTCTCTTCACGTTCCGGTTCGCTCGCCGACGCTGCCATCGGAAAGACCGTCAGAATGAGTGCGGCTATGAGTTTCCTGGTCGTCATAGTTCAGGTTAACGGCCGCTATAGCAGGAAATTTAGCCGTGCGTAACTTGCGTCCTCGCTGCTATGCTGGCGTCGTCTTCGCAAAAAACGCGCCTTGATGAGCGCAACAATAAGAACCCGAGACTGGAGCGCCAATGATTCTTGTGTCTTTTCTTTTCTTTACCGGTCTCGTTGCGGTGCTGACGATCTGGCTGACGCGCAAGGACGACCATTCGACCAGCGAAGGCTATTTCCTTGCGGGACGCTCGCTGACCTGGCCCCTGATCGCCGGATCCCTGTTGCTGACCAACCTGTCGACGGAGCAGATGGTCGGACTGAACGGCGCTGCCTTCACCTACGGTTTCTCGGTCATGGTCTGGGAGGTGGTCGCAGTGCTTGCGCTGGTCGCCATGGCGCTGTTTTTCCTGCCCAGGTTCCTAAAGAGCGGCGTGTCGACAGTCCCGGAGTACCTCGAGATTCGTTTCGATCACCAGACGCGAATGATCGGCAGTTTCATCTTCCTGATCGCCTACGCGGTCATCCTGCTACCGATCATCCTCTACACGGGCGCGACCGGGCTCATCGGCATCCTCGATGTCCAGTCGATGCTCGGACTGGAATCGCATACGCAGACACTGTGGCTGATCGTCTGGGTCGTCGGGATCATCGGTTCCCTGTACGCGCTTTTCGGCGGACTTCGTACCGTCGCCGTGTCGGACGTGCTCAACGGCATTGGCCTTCTCGTCGGCGGCCTGATGATCACGTGGTTCGGTCTCAAAGCGCTCGGCGGTGGCGGTCTTTTGAGTGGATTCAGCGCGCTGGCCGAAGGCAACGAGGGTCGTTTCAGCTCCATAGCGGGCAATGGCAGCGCCGTGCCCGTCGGGACGATCTTCACCGGTGTGCTGATCCTGAACCTGTTCTACTGGACGACCAACCAGCAGATCATCCAGCGCACGTTCGGCGCGAGCTCGCTGGCCGAAGGGCAGAAGGGCGTTCTTGCGACCGGGTTTTTGAAGCTGCTGGGCCCAATCTACCTGGTCATTCCCGGCATGATTGCGTTTGCGCTGTTCGCCGGACAGGACATGCGCGCCGACCACTCCTACGGTGCACTGGTCAACACCGTATTGCCCGCTGCCTACGCGGGTTTCTTCGCGGCGGTGATGATGGGCGCCATCCTGTCGAGTTTTAACTCGGCATTGAACAGCACCTGTACGCTGTTCAGCCTGGGGCTGTACAAGAACCTGATGAACAAGGACGCGGACGAGAAGGCGGTCGTTCGCTCGGGCAAGTTGTTCGGCTGGGGCATTGCCGTCTTTGCGATGACGCTGGCGCCGCTGCTGGACGGCCAGGAAAGCATCTTCGGCTACCTGCAGAAGATGAACGGCATCTACTTCATCCCGATTTTCTCAGTCGTGCTGGTCGGCATGCTGTCGCAACGAGTACCGGCGCGCGCCGCAAAGACGGCGATGATCGCGGGCCTCGTCATCATTGCCTCCGCGTACTTTATCCCGCCGCTCGCCACGATCGTGTCGTCCATCAATGACTTCCATTTCCTTGGCATCGTGTTCGCCTACCTCGTGATCTACATGTTTGTCGTCGGTGAGATCAGCCCTCGGGAGGAACGCTTCCGACAGGTCGATGTGAAGGCGGTCGACATGACGCCCTGGCCACACGCGAAGCGCGCAG
Source organism: Woeseiaceae bacterium (assembly GCA_030066655.1). Taxonomy (GTDB): domain Bacteria; phylum Pseudomonadota; class Gammaproteobacteria; order Steroidobacterales; family Woeseiaceae; genus UBA1847. The sequence continues at coordinate 33,208 of JASJBE010000057.1, forward strand.
GCCTCGCGCTCGGTCTGATCGTGTTGACGATCTACGTCGTATTCGCCGACTTGTCGGCCCTGTAGATGATCAGCGTGAAGACATGGCGGCTTAGTGTTCTCCTGTGTCTACCGGCGATGGCCGGCGCCAGCGATGCCTGGCGCGGCGTCGACCTGTCATACGTCAATGAGCTGGAAGACTGCGGCGCCGAGTTTCGGCTGGGTGACGCCACGAAAGACCCGTTTGAGATTTTGGCGGGTGCCGGTGCGAACCTGGTGCGCCTCCGGCTATGGGTGAACCCCGACTGGACGCGTTACAGCACGTTGGATGACGTTCGCAAAAGCCTGGCCCGCGCGAAGGCCGCCGACATGCGAACCCTGCTGGATTTTCATTACTCGAACGACTGGGCGCATCCGGGGAAACAGCTCCGTCCCGCAGACTGGCCTGACGTCGATGACACGGAAGGGCTTTCGAAAAAGCTGGCGGAATACACGACCGAGACACTGCTGGCCCTGGAAGCGGAAGGCCTGTTACCGGATGTCGTCGCGGTCGGGAACGAGACGAATACCGACGTCCTGATCGATGAAGAAGTCGACGAGAAGGCCGATGTGAACTGGGAGCGCAACGTCAGGCTTTTGAATGCGGGCATCAGGGCGGTCCGGCAGCTTGACGTCGAGCCTGAGCGGCGGCCGCAGGTCATGCTGCATATCGCGCAACCGGAGAACGTTCGAGTGTGGTTTGACGACGGCATTTACGCCGGGCTGGACGACTTCGACATTATCGGTGTCAGCTACTATCCGAAGTGGTCGTCTACGCCCTTTTCGGCTATCCGGGAGAAGGTCTCGGAGTTCCGCAGTCGATACGGCAGCGACGTAGTCATCGTTGAGACGGCCTACCCATGGACGCTCGACGGCAATGACGCGGCGGGGAACCTGCTCGGGGAAGACAGCCTGGTCGACGGTTATCCTGCGTCACCCGACGGACAGCGACGATTCCTTGAAGACCAGCAGTCGGAGGTTATCGCCGGCGGAGGTCTCGGCATCGTTTACTGGGAGCCCGCCTGGGTCTCGTCGTCTTGCCGAACGCGCTGGGGGGAGGGCTCGCACTGGGAGAACGCGGCGCTCTTCGATTTCGACAATCGCCTGCTGCCCGGGGCCGGGTTCCTGCGACCCGCAGACAGTGAAGGGGATTCGGACTAGCGGACGGAGCGTCCGGACAGGGTCGCCGGGTCCTCGCCCTTGCTGATGCCGATCAGCCGGAACTGGTAGTCGAGTCTTCGCGCTGTCATCCGATACGCCGGCAACGGCCAGAATCCCCACGAATTGTCGCCGCCTACGCCCATCTGGAATGCGTCGATGTTCAGCGTGTAACGGCCGCCCGGTTTGAGATCCGCGCCGTGACGCTGGGTCCGCGGGTAGTAGTCCAGGAGTTCGTAGTCAAACGGCAGAGCGGTCACGTGGACGAGCGGCGCGCCCGCAACGCCGATCCCGGTACCGTCCTCTTCCCGCATAGCGAGCCAGCGAACGTCCTGCTTGTTGCCGGTTTCCTGCGGGCGGCTATAGTCATGGGCCTGTTCCGACACGCGGCCGCTGTACCGGCCGACAGCGGCCGACATCAGGCGATCGGAATACGATTCGTGCGGCCCGCGACCGAACCAGTCGAGCCGGTCCAGCGTATTCGGCAGGCCCGCCGTCATACCGACACGATAGAACTCAGGCAGGGCGGCATCCTCGGACGGCTGGACCGACACGCTGACGAGCATCTCGCCATTGCCGAATACCTGGTAGTTGGCGACGACCGTCAACTTGCCGTCGAGATAGCTCGCGGTCGTTTTGACGGTGACGCTGCCGTCCCCGTTGATCGCCGCGTCGAAATCGACCAGTTCTCGCGATTCGTCCGCCGTCTTCCAGATAGCCAGCTTGTCTGGAATGCCGGCACCCACGTCATTGTCGACCGGCGCCCGCCAGAAGTGAGGTCGCAGCGGAGCGGACAGCAGATGCCTGTCATCCACCCGCCACGAGGAGATCAGGCCAGTGGCTTTATCCAGGACCATCGCGAAATCTCGACCCGTGATGACGATGCCGTCCTTCTCAGCGATGAGACCCAGATCCGATCGCGCGGGAGCGGGGGGCAGCGCCTCGAGAGGCGAATTCAGGGCAAACTGTTCCCAGGCGACCAGGTGGCCCTCGGGCACGAGCGGCTGATAGCCGGTGCGAGCTCTTGCCTCGACGAACAGGAAACTCTCCTCCCTGGGGGCCAAGTCGAGGTCGGGAATCGACAGGTCGAGGCTTGTCTCACCGTCCGGTGCAAGCGCGGGATCGGGCAGAGCGCCCCGGGCAACCATGATGCCGTCGACCTCGATGCGCCAGCTGAAATCAAGCCGGGCCAGGTCGATATGGTCATGCCGATTCGTAAGCTTGAGAGCGCGGCCATCGCTCAGTGAGAAGTGCACGGGCTGCATGGCCTTTTTCGCTTCCCAGGCATGAGGATTCAAGGATCTGTCGGGCTGAACGAGTCCGTTAGCGAGGAAGTTGCCGTCATTGCGACCCTCGTCATAGTCGCCGCCGTACGCCCAGAACGGTGTCCCGTCGTCTTTGTATTCGAGGAAGGTCTGGTCAACCCAGTCCCAGATGAATCCGCCCTGGGCCATCGGGTCCGACCAGATCAGGTCCCAGTATTCCTTGAGCCCGCCGAGGCTGTTGCCCATCGCGTGCGCGTACTCGAATTGCACGATCGCCTTATCAGGATAGAGGGCGATGTAGTCCTTCATCTCCTCGACGCGGTCGTACATCGGCGTGTACAGGTCGGCGAAGTCCCTGGGATTGTGGCCGTCAGACTGACCCGTGCCTTCGTACAGCACGGCGCGTCCCGGGTCCCGGCCTCGCAGGATGGACGCCGCATCCTCGAAGGCCTTCCCGAGACCGGCCTCGTTGCCGAGGCTCCACGCGATGACCGACGGGTGGTTCTTGTCGCGTTCCAGCATCCTCGTGATGCGGGCGATGTGCGAGTCGTAAAAGTAGGGTTTGTTGCCCAGCCAGACATCGGGTCCGCCGCCCATGTACGCGTGCGATTCCACGTTCGCCTCGTCGACGACGTAAATGCCGATTTCATCGGTGAGCGCGTACCAGCGCGGATCGTTGGGGTAGTGTGACGTGCGGACCGCATTGAAGTTCAGCTGCTTTAAAAGCTCAAGGTCCTTCCGCATCGAGTCTTCGCCGACCACGCGCCCGGTGACCGGATCGTGCTCATGCCGATTGACGCCTCGAAAGGTAATGGCCTTGCCGTTGATATGAAGCCTGCCACCGGACATCGTGATTTCCCTGAAGCCGACACGCTGACGTACGGCCTGCAGCGTCTCGCCATCGGCGCCGGTCAGTTCGAGCAACAGCGTGTAGAGATTCGGGGTCTCCGCTGTCCACGGCAGCACGTCGAGACTGTCGGCCGAAAAACTGGCGGACTCCGTCGCTGGCGCCCGGCCGCTGGCGATCGTGCCTGCATCGCTGAATAGCCTGTACGACAGCGTTGCACCGGCCACATCGCCGGCGATATCGATGTCGACGTCGAATTCTCCCTTGTCGAATGCGTCGTCGAGCCCCGCGCGAACGAAATAGTCATTGATGCGGGTGGCGGGCTCGGCGAGCAGCTCGACCGAGCGCTCCAGACCGGAAATCGACCAGAAATCCTGGTCTTCGAGGTAACTGCCGGAAGACCATTGCACGACCATCGCCGCAATCGTGTTCTCGCCCGCCGTTATGATGTCGCTGATATCGAATTCAGCTGGCAACTTCGAGTCTTCGCTGTAGCCGACGCGTTCACCGTTCACCCAGAGGTAAAGGCCCGAATTCGCTGCGCCGAAACGAATCACGATACGGCGATCATTCCAGGCCTCGGGGATCTCTACCGTCGTGCGGTAGAGCCCCGTCGGATTGTTTTCGGTCGGGACCAGCGGTTCGTCGAACGGGAACACGTAGTCGGCATTGACATAGCGAGGCACGCCAAAGCCCTGTCGCTCCCAGTTGCCCGGTACCGTGATATCGGACCAGTCTCGATCGTCGTAGCCGGGTTGCATGAATTCGGCGGGAACATCGCCGGGCGCATCTTTCAGAACAAAACGCCAGTTCCCGTCCAGCGTCCGCCAGTAGCGAGACAGCGACGGGTCAGCCTTCAGGGCGAGTTCCGCTGACTCATAAGCCGTGAAGAAAGAGCGGGCTGGCAGTCGATTGACGGCGATGATCTCTGGGTCTTGCCATTCAGCGAGCATTGGAACGTTGGTGCTACCTTGACCACAGGACGCAACGAAGGCGAGTGAGGACGCGCAAGCCAGCGCAAAGAGCAGAGCATTGAGTGGCTTCATCGAGCTTCCGGAAACTTTTGAGCATGGTAGCTCGAAAGCGCCCGGTAGTCTCGATCGTGGCCAAACGGGACCTCAGAGTGTTCCGGCGGGATTGCCGGTCAGCGGTCTGGTGACGGCCTTTAGATTCACTCCTCGTCTTTTAGTATCTCGACTTCGATAGTCAGCGTGACTTCGTCCGAAACGCTGGGGGCGTAGGCGCCGAGGTCCCAGTCCGAACGCAAAAGCTTGCCGGTGGCCGAGACACCGACGGCCGGGACTCGCTTGAACGGGTGCATCTTCGCGACGATGGAGGCATCGAGCGTTATCGGCTTCGTGATGCCCTTCATGGTCAGGTCGCCGGTAATCGCGTACTTCGAGTCGCCTTTGGCCTCGATCGACGTGGCCTCGAACGTGATGCCCGGGAACTGCTTGGTGTTAAAGAACTGCTCGTCACGGAGATGGTCATCGAATACCGGTACGCGGCTGTCAATACTGTTCGCGTCGATTGCGACGGTGATTGCGCTTTTCTCGGGGTTCGCCGAATCCAGCTCGAGGGTCGCATCGAACTTGTTAAAGCCAACGGACGGGTTGGACAGGCCGAAGTGACTGTAGCTGAACAAGATGTATCCGTGCTGGGGGTCGACCTCGTAGGTGCCGTCAGGAACACCGGAGGTGTCTGCGAATGCATTGACGGTGAGGAGGAGGCTGGCGCATGAAACGAGATGCTTGCTGGACGACATTGGTTAGTCCCGGGTGATGAATAACGTTCGAATTTTCACCCAACAGGCTCGGGGAGAGTGTTTCAAATTGCATCAAGGGGCTAGTTGTCGCAGGTGCAGTCGAGACTACTCGAAGGCCGATTCTTGCGCCTGCGCGGCGGCCCGTGCGTTCAGACCAGGTGTCGGCCGCCGTCCATGTGGATAATCCGGCCCGTTACGTACTGGCTGCCCAGCAGGTAGTCGACCTGGTGCTGCATCTCATCCAGGCCGCCCTCGCGCTGCATCAGACTTTTGCGGAGGGTTCTCTCGCGGTATGCCGCGTCGTCGTGTTCGTTGAACAACACGAGTGCCGGCGCGATGCTGTTGACCTTGACGTCGGGTGCCAGCAGCGCTGCGAATGACAGCGTCAGGTTGTCCTGAGCGGCCTTGCTCGCCGCATAGGCGATGTGCTTTTTGCTGCCGCGCCCGGACACGTAGTCGCCCACGTGCACGATGTCCGAGGGCGCACCGGCCTTCAGGAGGTCAGCGAGTCCGAGGTTGATCCGGTACGGGGCGGCGACGTGCACGGCCATCATGCGCCGCAGGATTTCCTCCGGCGGATAGTCTGCCTGGTCCGGCAGCCAGTCTGACGCGTTGTGGATGATGGCTCGCAGCCGGTCGTGCTCTTTGGCCACATTGTCGATGAGCGCCTGCACTTGCGCGTCGTCGTAGAAGTCACAGCGGTGCAATTCAACGCCGAGCGTTGCCAGCTCGTCGATGCTGTCTCGCCGCTTACGGTACGTACCAATCACCGGCTGGCCGCGTGCGATGAAGGTGCGCGCCAGGTGTAAGCCGACGCGCTGTCCTACGCCGGTGATCAGGATCGGATTCACGGGTTCAGGAATTCGGCACGGGTATGGATGTTCTTTTCGAAGCAACCGCCCAGCGCGGTCGTGCTGGTCCGCGAATTTGAATCCATGACGCCGCGGGATTTAACACAGTAGTGAGTCGCATCAATGCTGACGGCAACGTCGTCCGTGCCCAGCAGCGCCTGCAGTGCGACGAGAATCTGACGCGTGAGCCGCTCCTGCACCTGTGGGCGCTGAGCGAAGAATCGCACGAGGCGATTGATCTTGGACAGCCCCAGGATCCTGTCCTTCGGGATGTAGGCGACTTTCGCAGTGCCGTCGATGGTCACAAAGTGATGCTCGCAGGTGCTCACCAGCTCGATGTCCCGGACCTTGACCATCTCGTTGACGCCCATCTTGTTGTCGATCAGCGAGAGCTTCGGAAATTCGCTGTAGTCCAGTCCGGAGAAGATCTCCCGCACGTACATCTTGGCGATGCGGTGTGGTGTCTCCGCGAGCGAGTCGTCGCTGAGATCGAGTCCGAGCGTTTCGACGACCTCGCGCATCAGCGCTTCGATGCGGCGGTACTTCTGCTCAGCAGAGAGCCCGTTGTCGATCATCGGCGTTTCAAGCCCGCGCTGCACCAACGTATCGCGTACGAGGCGCGCTTCGTCGCTTATCAAGGTTTCTTTATCTGCCGCGGTGGTTTCCGCTATGGCGGACAGGCGAATGGCTTCAGGGCTCATGATGCTTTCTCCAGTAGGCGCGGCACGGCCGCGTGCTGCGCAGGATGTTCGAGGGTAAGTGATACGGAATCAGCGAAGCGCAGTGCGTGGGGCTTTTCGATGGTAACGGAGGCCCGCTGAACGCTTGCGTCGGAACTGCAGATGGCCAACACGTCCCCAACCAGCTTCTCGAGCAGCAGGAACTGTCCGCCTTCGACGAGCTCAATAACGGCCTTCGTGATCGTCTTGTAATTTAGAGCGTCTTCCACACGGTCCTCGAAAACACCGTCCGCCAGGGCATAGGCGATTTCGGCGTTGATGACGATGTCCTGCTTTTTCACGCGCTCTTCGGGGTTGAAGCCGATGAGTGTGCGAAGGCGCAGGTTGTGGATGCGAATAGTCGCTACTTTGCGTGTCATTCGTTGTGATTCCTTTCCAGACAAGCTCCTGACACAGGTGCCGGGACGCTGGGGTGCGCGTTTGATGTGAGGGGAGAATTGTGTCGGAAAGAGCGGTGGGCGGTGTAACAGTTGGTAACGGAGGCGTAACTTGAGCGGGGTGGGAGGATTGAGGAAGCTTAAGATCGTCCTGACGCTGTTTGGAGGATTGACTTGAAACAGCCTAGGGGCTGTTTCAACCCTGCGGGCGTCGCGGCGATGCCGCTCGGTCCAAATTGCTGGCGCAATTTGTCGAACGGAGGTTCGATTACGTCACCGAGCACACCCGCTAAACGAAAAGGGCCCCTGGAGGGACCCTTTCCGTTTAGTTGGCGCGCCCGAGAGGATTCGAACCTCTGACCCCAAGATTAGGAATCTTGTGCTCTATCCTGCTGAGCTACGGGCGC
>JASJBE010000058.1 GCA_030066655.1 Woeseiaceae bacterium
CGCAAGGCGAAACGAGCACACGTCGAATGCAGACGCTCCTGAAAACCTTCTACGACATCATACTGCTGCGGAAAGGACCCGAAGACCTCCCGTCGTCCGTTGTCTTGCTGGCGATAGCTGCGCTCCTCTGGTGCCTGACGTTCGGGCTCGCGTATATCGCATTCGACTGGCTGGATTCGACACGGCTCGTTATCGCCGCTTCCGCGTCGATGCTCGCGATTGCTGCGTACCAGTTCCTGTTGCTGATCACCGGCCGGTTTGCTCGCACGCTGCAGACGCAGACCGCGCTGATCGGCTGTGGGTCTGTCATCTCGCTCGTCTACATCGCGTTGCTTGTCCTGAGTGGTCGCTTTGGTCAGCAGGTGGCGATCGTGTTCGAGATCGTCGCTCAGTTGGTGTCGTTGTGGTCGGTGCCGGTGAAGGGGCACATCATTGGTCGGGCGATCGACGTACACTGGTATGTCGGTATCGGGATCGCCGGTGCCGTCTTTATTCTCCAGTATCTTTTCACGGCTTCATTTACCAGCGCACAGTAGACAGACGGATGCACGTACACATTCTCGGAATCTGCGGCACGTTCATGGGGGGGATTGCGGCGCTGGCCAAGGCGGCCGGGCACCACGTAACGGGCAGCGACTTAAACGTCTATCCGCCGATGAGCACGCAGCTGAAGTCACTGGGTATCGACATTCATGAAGGTTACGATCGAAGCCAGCTCGACGTCGGTCCGGACTGCGTGGTCATCGGCAATGCCCTGAGCCGCGGTTTTGATGTCGTTGAAGCAGTGCTCGACAGCGAACTGCCTTACCTGTCCGGGCCGCAGTGGCTCGCCGACAATGTCCTTCGCGGCCAACACGTCATCGCCGTCGCCGGTACGCACGGCAAGACCACCGCGTCGAGCCTGCTGGCGTGGATCCTCGAGGACGCCGGTCTCGACCCGGGCTTTTTGATCGGCGGCGTGCCGGCTAACTTTGGCGTGACCGCACGTTTCGGTGGCGGCAAGGTGTTTGTCGTCGAGGCAGACGAGTACGACACCGCCTTCTTCGACAAGCGCGCGAAGTTTGTCCACTACCGCCCGAAGACGGTCATCCTGAACAACCTCGAGTACGATCATGCGGACATCTACGACGATGTCGATGCCATTGTGTGGCAGTTTCACCAGCTGATGCGCACCGTGCCGGGCAAGGGGCGAGTGCTGTACAACGAGTCCGACGACAACTTAAAGAAGCTGCTTGCCCAGGGCTGCTGGACGCGATCGGAGACCTTCGGTTCCGTCAAGAGTGCGGACTGGTCCGGCGAGTTCCTTGACGCCACGGAGCGTCGACTGAAGATCACCAGCCCGCGCGGCAACGAGGCGACGACGCGCTGGACCATGGGCGGCCGGCACAACCTGGAAAACGCCGTTGCTGCGGTCAGCGCTGCGAGCACGGCCGGTGTGCGCTTCGACAAAGCGGTCGACGCGTTGTCACGTTTTGAGGGTGTCAAGCGACGGATGGAACGCACGGCGACGATTAACGATATCGCGATCTTCGACGACTTCGCGCACCACCCGACGGCCATTCGTCGCACGCTGGCCGGGTTTCGCAGGCGTTACCCCGGCGGCAGGATTCTCGTCGCGATGGAGCCGCGCTCCAATACGATGCGACTCGGGGTACACAACGACACGCTGGCAGACGCGCTGGCCGAGGCGGACGGCGTGTGGGTCTATCGTGATGACACGATGGCGAAGGACTTCGACAAGGCGCTCGCACCGCTCGGTAAACGATGCCAGGCATTCAGCGACTACGATCTCCTCGTGTCTAATCTGTCGACCGAGGTGACGCACGGCGATAGCGTCATCTTCATGAGCAACGGCGCCTTCGGCGGCGCGCGGCAGACGCTCACAGCCCTGCTGCAACGCACGCGCAGCTGACGCGGGCGCCGTCACGGAACGGGTATACTGGCTCGCCCAGGCGAACGAGGTTCAGGCATTGCAGGTACCGCTTTTCCCATTGAATACCGTGCTCTTTCCCGGCGGCCCGCTGCCGCTCAGGATTTTCGAGGCGCGCTACGTCGACATGATCAGCCACTGCCTGAAAGAGAACGCGTCTTTCGGGGTACTGCTGATTCGGGAGGGCAACGAAGCGGGGACGCCGGCGACGACCCATGAGGTGGGTACGCTCGCGCGTATTGTCGACTGGTACCAGGGCAGTGACGGCCTGCTCGGCGTAACGGCGGTAGGAACGCACCGCTTTCGCCTGTTGTCCGCCGAGCGTCAGCCGGACGGGCTTAACGTCGGGACCGTCGAGCTGTTGCCCGACGAGACGCCGATGGTCCTTCCTGAACAGTACGCGCCGCTCACCGAGATTCTTGAAGCCATCCTCGACGATCTCGGTCGCCTGTATGAGGGCGGCGAGCGCCACTTCGACGACGCGGGCTGGGTTGCCAACCGCTTTATCGAGATCCTGCCGATTGCCATGGAGCAAAAACAGCTCTGCCTGGAGAGCGCCAATCAGCAGCAGCGACTCGAGCTCGTCTCCGAAGTGCTGAAGAGGGTCCGGTTTACGAGTCAGTCCGAGGACTGACCCGCGGTCGGTCAGGCACCGCTCCAGTCGATTGCTCAGGCAATGGCTTTCAAGACCTTCGCGGCCGCTTCGATGGTCGTGTCAATCTCTTCGTCGGTATGCGCAGCCGACACGAAACCGGCCTCGAATGCCGACGGGGCCAGGTAGATGCCGTGATCGATCATGCCGTGGAAGAAGGCCTTGAACGTCTCGATGTCGGCGGCCGCGACCTGGTCGTAGCTTCGAATCGGGCCGTCGTCGCTGAAAATGAAGCCGAACATACCGCCCGCCTGTTCGACGGCGAGAGGGATTCCAGCATCCGCGGCTGCACTGGCAAAACCCTGCATGAGCTTCGCCGTCTTCGCGTTCAGTGACTCGTAGAATCCCGGCTGGTCCAGCATATCGAGCGTCTTCAGGCCGGCCGCCATGGCGACCGGGTTACCCGACAACGTGCCGGCCTGGTAAACCGGGCCGTCCGGCGCGATCGAGGCCATGATCTCGGCCTTGCCGCCGAATGCGGCGGCCGGCATTCCGCCACCGACAATCTTGCCGAGCGTCGTCAGGTCGGGCTTGATGCCCAGCAATTCCTGCGCGCCACCGCGCGCAACGCGGAACCCGGTCATGACCTCGTCGAATATCAGGATGCTGTCGTGCGCCGAACAGAGCTCACGCAGCGTCTCCATAAAGCCGTCACGTGGCGGCAGCATGTTCATGTTGCCGGTGATCGGTTCGACGATCACGCATGCGACCTCGTCGCCTACGTCGGTAAATGCCTGCTTCAGCGCCGACTCGTCATTGAATGGCAGGGTGATCGTGTGTTCCGCGAGCCCGGCCGGCACGCCGGGAGAGCTCGGCACGCCGAGCGTTAGTGCGCCCGAGCCGGCTTTGATCAACAGCGAGTCAGAGTGGCCGTGATAGCAACCCTCGAACTTGATGATCTTGTCCCGGCCGGTGTGCCCGCGCGCGAGCCTGATCGCGCTCATCGTCGCCTCGGTACCGGAGCTCACCATGCGCAGCCGCTCGATATTCGGCATCAGCTTGATGATCTTGCGCGCGATCTCCGTCTCCAGCACGCAGGGGGCACCGAAACTGAGTCCGTTTTGCGCCGTGTCGACCACCGCCTGGATGACGTCCGGGTGACTGTGCCCGTGAATCATCGGTCCCCACGAGCCCACGTAGTCGATGAACTCCCTGCCGTCCTCGGCAAAGACCCGAGACCCCTTCGCTCTTTTGAAGAAGATCGGTTCGCCGCCGACACCGGCGAATGCGCGCACGGGGGAATTGACACCACCCGCGATCACTTCGCGGGCACTGCTGTACAAGCTCATAAGTTACTCCGATTGTTGTAGCTGTCGGACTTGCTCGCCGCGCGCTTCGAGCAGCTGCGGCACGCCGTCCGGCCCGACCAGGTGCAACGCGCCGACGACGACGAGGTAGTCGTCTTCTTGTTCGAGTAGCCGGTCGATGTGAGTGACCCAACGTTCATTCCGGTCGGCGACGATAGCACGATAGAGTTCCGGATAGGCCAGCATTTCATCGAGCACGTTGTCTTCGAAGAAATCGATGTCGCCGTGTCGCCACGCCGTAATCAACGCATCCATCATCGTCTCGATGTTCATGCCCTCCGACAGCGTCTGCATCAGCAGGTCACGCTGGGACTCGACCGAGAGCCCGTCCAGGAATCCGAGCTGCTCCTCGATGGTTTCCAGCCCGTCGATGGTCTTACCGTCCTGCGCGGCCTTGGCCATGACGTGCATCTCGATGCCGAACCTCGGGTTGAAGCCGATTCTCGCCAGCGCCATCTGCTCGATCGTGATGGCGGCGAGCCAGGGTTCCGTCTGGGCGAGCAGGTCTAAAGGAATGTCCATCGCAGCCGCGGCTACCTGCGCCTCGGCGTACAGCTCGGGGCCCATAATGTCGGCCAGTGTGCGACCGTCGGTGAGCCTGCCGAGCTCCGAGATCAGGGACTGCATCGCGATCGGGTCGAGGTCATCCATGTCGATCTCCATGACGATGGACTCGGCTTGTGCATAGGCTTCATCGATCTTCGACGGCAGCGGGTGATCCTGCTGTCGCAGCAGGTGCACGGAGCCTAAGATAAAGACCGTGTTGGCCTTTCCGTCGACCTGCCACAGCGTCAGCGGATGTTCTGAGTCTGCGACGGCGACGGTCGCGAACGTGAAGGCGGCAATCAGGAACAGTTTACGCATGGGACACCCAGTGAATGTTGGTTTCGATGCTGCCATCGTCCTGAAGTTCCAGTGTTCGATACGCGGCAGGCAGGTCGTCGACGGCGAACTCATCGCTGCCGGGTTGGAACTGTCGGCAGGTTGACGGCGTACACATCAGGCGCATGCCCTTGATTGTCTCATCGAAAAGTTGGTGGGCGTGGCCGAACAGCATGGCGCGTACGTTGCCCGACCCAGCGGCAAGCTCGATCAGGCGATCGCCGTCCTCCAGCCCGACGCTGTCCAGCCAGCGGCTGCCGAGCGCTACCGGCGGGTGGTGCAGGCAGACCAGCACGTGTTTGTCGGCGGCGGCGGTGAGCATCCGGCGCAGGCGCTCGAATTCCTCGTCGCCGACCCGTCCGCCGGCACGGCCAGCGACACAGCTGTCGATGCTGATGACAGACCAGCGGTCGGCGTCCAGCGTGGCGCAGTAGTCGAATCCCGGTACGTCCAGCACATCGCGCATCAGGTCTCGCACATCGTGATTGCCGGGACACAGCTGGACCGGCAGATTCAGTGCCTGCAGCGCCTCGCGGCAGCGGATATAGGCCTCGCGTGAGTCGTCCTGGATCAGGTCACCGGTGACGAGGGCAGCGTCTGCCGCGTATCCGGAATCGAGGTATTCGCGGCAGACCGCCTGAAGGGACGCCAGCGTCTTGACGCCGCGGAGTTCGTCCTCGGCACTGGCGAACAGGTGGAGGTCGGTCAGGTGCAGTAAGCGGGCCGACGTTGTCGCAGCAGGGTTTGCCCGGACCTCGTGATCACTCATGTCGCGATAATAGCGATGCGGCGAGGTCCGGAGCAATCCGTGGCTAGTAGCGGTACATCTCCGCTTTGTACGGGCCGTCCTTGTCGACGCCGATGTACTCGGCCTGCTTGTCGGTCAGCTCGGTCAACTTGGCGCCGATGCGGTCGAGATGCAGTCGAGCGACCTTCTCGTCGAGGTGCTTGGGCAGCACATAGACCTTTTTCTCGTACTGGTCGCTGCGCTGCCAGAGCTCGATCTGGGCCAGGACCTGGTTCGTGAACGAGTTGGACATGACGAAACTCGGATGACCGGTGCCGCAGCCGAGGTTCACGAGGCGTCCCTCGGCGAGCAGGATAATGCGCTTGCCGTCCGGCCGGATGATGTGATCGACCTGCGGCTTGATGTTTTCCCACTCGTACTGCTTCAGGTAGGCCACGTCGATCTCGTTATCGAAGTGACCAATGTTGCAGACGATTGCCTCGTTCTTCAGGCGGTCCAGCTGCGGGCCCGTGACAACGTTGAAGTTGCCCGTCGCCGTGACGAGGATGTCGATGTCTTCGAGGACGTCGTCCAAGCGCACGACACGATAGCCTTCCATCGCGGCCTGCAATGCGCAGATCGGGTCAATCTCGGTGATCCAAACCGTCGCACCGAGTCCACGCAGCGACTGCGCAGACCCCTTGCCCACGTCTCCGAAGCCGCAGACCACGGCGATCTTGCCCGCGATCATCACGTCGGTTGCACGCTTGATACCGTCGACCAGCGACTCGCGGCAGCCGTACAGGTTGTCGAATTTCGATTTCGTGACCGAGTCGTTGACGTTGAAGGCGGGGCACTCGAGCTTGCCGTCGCGCATCATCTCGTACAGGCGCAGCACACCGGTCGTCGTCTCTTCGGAGATACCCTTGACCTGTTCCATGATCTCCGGGTACTTGTCATGCAGCACGCCGGTCAGGTCGCCGCCGTCGTCCAGGATCATGTTGGGCGTCCAGCCGTCCGGTCCGTGGATCGTCTGTTCGACACACCACCAGTACTCGTCCTCAGTCTCGCCTTTCCAGGCGAAGACCGGGATTCCGGCTTCGGCGATTGCCGCTGCGGCCTGGTCCTGGGTCGAGAAAATGTTGCACGACGACCAGCGAATCTCCGCGCCCAGCGCCTTGAGCGTCTCGATCAGCACGGCAGTCTGGATCGTCATATGCAGACAGCCGGCAATGCGTGCGCCTTTCAACGGCTGCTCTGCGCCATACTCTTCGCGCAGCGCCATCAGTCCCGGCATTTCGGTCTCGGCAATCGCAATTTCTTTTCGTCCCCAGCCCGCGAGAGACAGGTCAGCGACCTTGTAGTCCTCGGTCTGGATAGCAACCGGTTCGGTGCTCATGGTTTTCTCCTGTTAAACGTATTAAGTCAGGCCGCCGCGTCCCGTAGCGCGTCAGCCTTGTCTGTTTTCTCCCAGCTCAGGTCGATGTCTTCACGACCGAAGTGTCCGTAGGCCGCCGTCGCTGCATAGATCGGCTTCAGCAGATCGAGCATTTTCAGGATGCCATAGGGGCGAAGATCGAAGTGCTCCCGGATCAACGCCGTCAGTTTGTCATCGGAAAGCGTGCCCGTGCCGAACGTACGGACACTGATGGATGTGGGTTCGGCCACGCCGATCGCATAGGACACCTGGATCTCGCAGCGCTCGGCCAGTCCCGCGGCGACGATGTTCTTCGCGACGTAGCGGCAGGCATACGCGGCCGAACGATCGACCTTCGACGGATCCTTACCGGAGAAGGCGCCGCCGCCGTGGCGTGCCGAACCGCCGTAGGTGTCGACAATAATCTTGCGTCCCGTCAGCCCGCAGTCGCCCATCGGGCCGCCGATCTCGAAGCGGCCGGTCGGGTTGATGTGGTATTTCGTCGAGTCGGTCAGCATCTCCGCGGGAAGAATCGGCTTGATGATTTCTTCCATGACGCCGTCGCGGATGTCTTCGTTGCTGACGTCGGCGCTGTGCTGCGTTGACAGCACGACGGCGTCAATCGCGACGGGCTTGAAGTCGTCGTAGACAAACGTTACCTGCGACTTCGCATCCGGTCGCAGCCACGGCAGCGTCCCGTTCTTGCGCACCTCGGCCTGGCGGCGCACGAGTCGATGCGAGTACGTGATCGGGGCAGGCATCAGCACGTCGGTCTCATTGGTCGCGTAGCCGAACATCAGTCCCTGGTCGCCGGCGCCCTGTTCCTCGTCGCGGTCACGATCGACGCCCATCGCAATGTCTTCCGACTGCTTGCCGATCGCATTCAGGACCGCGCAGGATGCACCGTCGAAGCCCATCGACGAATCGTTGTAGCCGATGTCGAGTACGGTCTTACGGACCACGTTCTCGATGTCGACCCAGGCCGATGTCGTGATTTCACCGGCTACGATAGCCATGCCTGTCTTGACCATCGTCTCGCAGGCCACGCGGGCGGAGGGGTCGTCTTCGATAATGGCGTCGAGGATCGCGTCTGAAATCTGGTCGGAAATTTTATCGGGGTGACCCTCGGATACAGATTCCGAGGTAAAAACGAAGGAATTACTCATCAAAATATCTTGCTGTGTGAACGGGCGAAGGCCGGATTGTACAGAAAGCGCAGCGAAACCCCACCTATAAGCACGTATAGATACAAATAAATGTCTTTCCGCCGCCCGGGGGCTCGAGCGCTTGCGGCAGACGCCAAAAAGCACGAGAATTCGGTCCGCTCCGAGCGATATGTCCCCCAGAACAATACGAAGGCCGACTGGCCGAAAAACAATATGTCAGATACAGCCCCAGCGGCGCCCAGCCGACGAACGCTTGCCAATGCTATCCGCGCACTGAGCATGGATGCCGTGCAGGCCGCCAATTCCGGACACCCGGGCGCCCCGATGGGCATGGCGGACATCGCCGAGGTCCTGTGGCGCGACTACCTCAAGCACAACCCGGGCAACCCGGAATGGGTCGATCGGGATCGCTTCGTGCTGTCGAACGGGCATGGCTCGATGCTGCTCTACAGCCTGCTGCACCTGACCGGCTATCCGCTGTCGATGGACGAGCTTAAGAATTTCCGGCAGATGGGTTACCGCACCGCGGGGCACCCGGAGTACGAGCCGGAGCTCGGCGTGGAAACGACGACCGGCCCGCTGGGGCAGGGCATCGCCAACGCGGTCGGCATGGCGCTGGCGGAGAAGATGCTCGCGGCCGAATTCAACAGCGACGAGCATACGATCGTCGACCACAGGACGTGGGTGTTCCTGGGCGACGGCTGCATGATGGAGGGTATCTCTCACGAGGCCTGCTCGCTGGCCGGTACGCTCAAGCTCGGCAAGCTCATCGCTTTCTACGACGACAACAACATCTCGATCGATGGCGAAGTCGACGCCTGGTTCGCTGACGACACCGTCAAGCGATTCGAATCCTACGACTGGCACGTCATTCCCGATGTCGATGGTCACGATTCGGAGGCTGTCGCGGCGGCCGTCGATGCGGCGACGGCGAACTCATCGCAACCGACGCTGATCTGCTGCAAGACCGTGATCGGCTTCGGCGCCCCGAACAAGCAGGGCACGGCGTCAACGCACGGAGCCCCGCTCGGTGACGAAGAGATTGCCGCGGCGCGACAGGAACTGGGCTGGACGGCCGCGCCGTTCGAAATTCCCGACGAAGTTGCGACCGCGTGGGACAGGAAGACTCTGGGCGCCGCCGCCGAGGCAGACTGGCGGGCGCGTTTCGAGGCTTTCGCTGCAGCGGAGCCCGCCAAGGCGGCCGAATTCGAGCGCCGCATGAAGGGCGAATTGCCAGACGACTGGGCGGCGGTTGCCGACGAGGCGATCGCGGCAGTCGCCAGCGCGGGCGAGTCCATGGCCACACGCAAGGCTTCGCTGGTCGCGTTGAACAAGCTGGCGGGCGCGTTGCCGGAACTCGCCGGTGGCTCCGCCGACCTGACGGGATCCAACCTGACTCTGCATGGCGGATCCGAGGTCATCACCCCGGAGCACGCGGGCGGCAACTACATCTACTTCGGCGTGCGCGAGTTCGGCATGACGGCGATCGGCAACGGTATGCGCCTGCATGGCGGCATCATCCCGTATTCCGGCACCTTTCTCGTGTTCTCGGACTACGCACGCAACGCGCTGCGCCTGGCTGCACTGATGCGCGTTCAGAACATCCTGGTCTATACGCACGACTCGATCGGCCTCGGCGAAGACGGGCCGACCCACCAGCCGGTAGAGCACCTGGCGTCGCTCAGGATCATGCCGAACATGCGCGTGTGGCGGCCGTGCGACGCGGTCGAGACGATCGTCGCATGGCGTGACGCGATCGAACGGTCGGACGGTCCGACGAGCCTCGTGCTGTCGCGGCAGGGCCTGCCGCACCAGCAGCGTAGCGAGCAACAGATCGCGGCGATCCAGCGCGGTGGCTACGTTCTGCGCCTGGAGGAGGACGCGCTCGACCTGATCCTGATCGCTTCAGGCTCCGAGGTTTCGTTGGCGATGGATGCCGCCGAGCGCCTCGAAGCCGATGGCGTCGGCGTGCGAGTGGTGTCGATGCCCTGCGCGTCGGTATTCGATGTGCAGGATGAGCACTATCGGGAATCGGTACTACCGAGTTCAGTAGAAAAACGTATAGCAATCGAGGCCGGCGTTCCCGACAGTTGGTACCGCTACGTCGGACCGGCGGGGCAGGTCATCGGCATGACGACCTTCGGCGAGTCAGCGCCGGCCGGTGAATTGTTTGAACATTTTGGTTTCTCAGCGGACAACGTGATTGACGTTGCCCGTTCTGTAATGAGTTGATGGGCTGTTTTATTCGGATGGATGACCCGCTTCGGGTCTGGCTGTAACAGGAGAATTTCATGGCAATTAAGATCGGTATCAATGGCTACGGCCGCATCGGGCGCCAGATCGTTCGCGCGATCCACGAGCTCGGTCGCAAAGACGAGTTCGACGTCGTCGCGCTCAACGACCTGGGCGACGCGAACACGAACGCGCATCTGACGCGTTACGACACGGCGCACGGCAAGTTCGACGCCAAGGTCGAGGTTGACGGTGGCGACATCATCGTCAACGGCGACCGCATCAAAGTTTTTTCAGAGCGGGACCCGTCGAAGCTGCCGTGGGGTGAGCTCGGCGTCGACGTCGTACTCGAGTGCACCGGGCTGTTCCGTACCAAGGAAGCGGCCGGCCAGCACATCGCGGGCGGTGCGAAGAAAGTGATCATCTCGGCTCCCGGCGGTGCTGACGTCGACAACACGATTGTCTACGGCGTCAATGACGACACGCTGAGCGCATCAGACACCGTTATCTCGAACGCCTCCTGCACGACCAACTGCCTCGCACCGCTCGTCAAGCCGTTGCACGAAGCGATCGGCGTCAAGCACGGTATCATGACGACGATTCACGCCTACACGAACGACCAGGTGCTGACAGACGTCTATCACAAGGACCTGCGCCGCGCGCGTTCCGGCACGATGTCCCAGATCCCGACCAGCACGGGTGCCGCCAAAGCGGTTGGCCTCGTACTGCCGGACCTCAACGGCAAGCTCGACGGTTTCTCGATGCGCGTGCCGACGATCAACGTATCGGCGGTCGACCTGACCTTCGTTGCCGAGCGTGAGACCTCTGTTGACGAGATCAACAGTCTGCTGAAGGCTGCCAGCGAGGGTCCGCTGAAGGGCGTGCTCGCTTACAACGAGGAGCCGCTGGTTTCTGTCGACTTCAACCACAACCCGGCGTCGTCCACGTACGACTCAACGCTGACGAAAGTCATCGACGGTACCTGCGTCAAGGTCATCTCGTGGTACGACAACGAGTGGGGCTTCTCGTGCAGGATGCTCGACACGACCGTCGCGTTGATGAACGCAAAGTAATCACCCGGCACTCAGCCCGATTGGCAACGGAGTCTCTATGAGCTTTATCCGTATGACAGACCTGGACCTCAGCGGCAAGCGCGTTCTGATCCGCCAGGATCTGAACGTGCCTGTCTCCGACGGCGTGATCACCAGCGACGCCCGCATTCGGGCGGCCTTGCCTACACTGAAGGCTGCACTGGATGCCGGCGCCGCGATCATGGTCGTGTCGCATCTGGGGAGACCGAAGGAAGGCCAGCCTGAAGAAAAGTTCTCGCTGGCCCCGGTGGCGGCTCACATTGGCAAGTTGCTGGGTAAGGATGTCGAACTCGTCAAGGACTGGATCGACGGCGTCGATTGCCAACCCGGCGAGATCAAGGTGCTTGAGAATGTCCGTTTCCTCGCCGGCGAGAAGGCGAACGATGCCGAACTGGCTGCGAAGATGGCGGCGCTCTGCGACGTGTATGTCATGGACGCGTTCGGCACGGCGCATCGCGCACAGGCCAGTACCTGCGGCGCCGGTGAGGTTGCGCCGGTGGCGTGTGCGGGCCCCTTGCTGTCGGCCGAACTGGACGCGCTCGGCAAGGCGATGGACGATCCGAAGCGACCGATGGTTGCAATCGTCGGCGGCTCCAAGGTGTCGACGAAGCTGACTGTGCTCGACGCACTGGCTGGCATTGTCGACCACCTGATCGTCGCCGGCGGCATTGCTAACACGTTCATCGCCGCGGCGGGTCACCCTGTCGGCAAGTCGCTTCACGAGGCTGACATGCTGGACACGGCCAGGGATCTCGCGCAAGGCGGCGACGGTCGGGCGGACATACCCGTTCCGGTCGACGTCGTCGTAGGTGACGAGTTTTCCGCCGACGCGACCGCGAGGACCTGCGCGGTCGACGAGGTCGGCGACGACGAGATGATCCTCGACATCGGCCCCGAGACGTCGAAACAGTTCGCAGACATCATTGCGTCCGCCGGAACGGTGATCTGGAACGGCCCGGTTGGCGTCTTCGAGTTCGACGCCTTCGGTGAAGGCACGAAGGCTATCTCCGAGGCGATCGCAGACTCGTCGGCGTTCTCCGTCGCCGGCGGTGGCGACACGCTCGCGGCCATCGACAAGTACGGTGTTGCGGATCGCATCTCCTACATTTCGACCGGCGGCGGTGCGTTCCTCGAGTTCGTCGAGGGCAAGACGCTGCCGGCGGTGGCAATGCTGGAGCGTCGCGCGAACGCCTAGCAGCGTCTCAAAACAGTCTCAGCCGGCACGATCCGTCGTTGGTTTCCGGCTCATAGCGCTCATGTACTTAATAGACCATTGCGCGCTATCGCGCTCGCCTGAAACCCTTTCTCTAGACGGTTAGAACGACCTACAGCGCCGCGATCTTCTGCCACGGGCCGTTGATGGCCACGGTCGTCCCCGGGTACTGGATGTTGACGAACAGCGTCTGGCCGTCGGGTGAGAAGCAGACTCCCGCAAGCTCCGAGTCTGAATAGCTGGACAGGGCGAGTCGGTACATCGTCCCGTCGGGTTTGACGCCAACGAGACCGCAGCGACCTTCCGTGTCTTCGCAGACCACGAGATCGCCCCACGGCGCCTTCGTCAGGTTGTCGGCGTTGCGCAGTAGGGTTGATGGCTGGGACTCTGTGAGCAGCATCAGCGTTCCCGGCGCGCTCGCTTCCCGTTCGGTGCCCTCGTACGGGCTGGGCTTGTACAAAAATATCTGTCCCAGCCGGGAGGGACCGCCGATCGTGCATGTGAAGGCGAGGGTGTCATCTGCGAGACACAAGCCTTCGCCCCTGGCGAACGTTGCTGCGCCACGTTCTGCGCCCCGCAATCTCAAGTCATTCTCGTCCGGGTCCGTATCGTCGAGATCGATCCAGTCCACCTGCATCGCCTGTCCCGGCAAGACCGTCGGTTCGGACCAGTTGTGCGTCTGCATGTGCGCATGCCCGCGGACGGCCAGCGCCTGCAGGCGGCCGCCGGCTGCGAGGTCGCCGGGCTTTGCCGGCAGGAATCGATACAGCAGGCTGTGATGCTTGTCTTCCGTCAGGTAGACGATGCCCGTCTCGGGCCGGATTGCGGTTGCTTCGTGCTCGAACCGACCCAGGTGCTTCAGCGGTACGGCCTCAACGAGACCGTCGGCATCGGCGCTGACCTCGAACACGTATCCGTGCCGCTTCTCACGGATAGCGGGATCCCCGGGTGAACCG
Organism: Woeseiaceae bacterium; assembly: GCA_030066655.1. GTDB lineage: Bacteria > Pseudomonadota > Gammaproteobacteria > Steroidobacterales > Woeseiaceae > UBA1847. Next base: position 13,574 of record JASJBE010000058.1, read on the forward strand.
CCCGGCGATTCGAAGCACTCCTCGCAACTGAGCCATGAATTCCACGGTGTGCGACCACCCGCGCAGTTGATCTCGGTACCCGCCAGGCTCAGGAACTGCCGCTCAGTCTCGCCCGTCGCGGGATTGTAGATGGTCGTCGTCGTGCCGCCGGCGCCGGGCGTCTCGCCTTGTCCGAAATCGTAAAACAGCCTGGCCTGTTCCTCGCTGATCTGGTCGATTCGATCGTTGAAAGCGCTTGCGTGTTGAGTACGAAGGCCAAGCTCGTGGTTGCAAACGAGCGCGATGCGGCCATCGTCCCTGGCAAACGCGGCCATGCCGTCATGGTGACCGGGCACCCGCAGGCCGTCGCTCATTGTTGTGCCGGCGGTCGAAACGATCCGGTAACGAAAGCCTGCGGGCAGGTCGAGCAGGCGATCCGGGTCCGGCATCAGGGCCAGCGCGCCGCCGTCGGACCGCGCGCTGTGAGCCGGCAGCAGCGCGGCTGCGATCAAGCACTGTACAAACTGCCTTCTCGTCTGCATGTCGATATCCCGGGGTTGTGGGCAAGCTGGCACCACGCTGGTGCACGACAACTCTGCCATACCTGCGCGTCCCGGGCATGTATAATTTCGCGCATGCTACGTAGAACGAAAATCGTCGCGACGCTTGGACCGGCCACCGACGACAAAAAGGTCCTCACCGATATGATGAAGGCGGGTCTCGACGTCGTCCGCATCAATTTCTCGCACGGTCATGCCGACGATCACCGCAAGCGCGCCGCGATGGTTCGTGAGATCGCGCAGGAGCTGGGTCGGGAAATCGGCATGATGGGAGACCTTCAGGGCCCGAAAATTCGAGTCTGTCGGTTCGAAGACAGCTGCATCATGTTGGAAGAGGGCGAGTCATTCTTCCTCGACAGCACATTCGATCGAGAGCGGGGCACTCACGACGGCGTCGGTGTCGCGCTGAACACGCTGCACCAGGACGTCGAGAAAGACGACGTGTTGCTGCTGAACGATGGCCTCATCGTACTGAAGGTCGACAGCGTCGAGGGAACGCGCATCCATACAACGGTCGAGTCGGGTGGCAAGCTGTCGGACAACAAGGGCATCAACAAGTTGGGCGGCGGGCTGTCGGCACCTGCGCTGACCGATATCGACAAGCAGAACATCAAGCTCGCCGCCGAACTCAACATGGACTTCCTCGCAGTGTCCTTCGTGCGCACCGGCGAAGACGTCGAGGAGGCGCGCCGACTGTTTCGCGAGGCGGGCGGCGAGGGACATATCGTCGCCAAGGTCGAACGCACGGAAGCGGTCGACAACATCGACTCAATCATCGAGGCGTCCGACGTCATCATGGTCGCTCGCGGTGACCTCGGCGTCGAGATGGGCTATACGGAGCTCACCGGCATTCAGAAAAGTCTCATCCGGAAGTGCCGCAAGTCGGCTCGTATCGTCATCACGGCGACCCAGATGATGGAGTCCATGATCGAGCACAAGATCCCGACGCGGGCCGAGGTTTCCGATGTATCCAACGCCGTTATGGACGGCACGGACGCCGTCATGCTGTCCGGCGAAACGGCGGTCGGCAAGCACCCCGTGCAGGCGATAGAGGCGATGGCCCAGGTTTGCCACGGCGCTGAGAAGTTCCAGCTGACCAAGCGGCAGACGACGCACCGACTGGGTGAAAACTTCGAATATGTCGATGAGGCAATCGCAATGGCCGTCATGTATACGGCGAACCATCTCGACGTGTCGGCCATCATCGCGCTAACGGAGTCCGGTTCGACGGCGAAGTGGATGTCGCGGATACGATCTGACATCCCGATCTTCGCGTTGACACCGCATGAAGAGACTCGGCGCCGGGTGACGATGTACCGCGGCGTATACCCGGTCGCGTTTCCACTGGTCAGCACCGAGAAGGTGTGGCAGCTGTACCGCGACATCTTCGACGCGATGCTCGCGAAGGACCTCGTGTCTATCGGCGATCTCGTCATCTTCACGAAGGGCGACATGCACGGCATTTCGGGCGGCACGAACGCGATGAAGATTCTCAAGGTCACAAGCTCCGACTAGCATGAGGACCTGGTTGCTCCGACTACTATTCGGCATAGCGTCAATTGTGATGATTGTCGCGTTCACCGCTTGGTGGATGGTGCGAAGCAGCCTTCCGATGCTCGATGGAGAGCTCGTCGTCGACGGCATCGACGGCGCAGTCACCATCGAACGCGACAACCAGGGTATACCGACCATTCGGGCCGAGTCCCGCCGCGATCTGGCTTTCGCCACCGGATTTGCGCACGGCCAGGACCGGTTCTTCCAGATGGACCTGATCCGCCGACAGGCCGCCGGCGAGCTGTCCGAGATATTCGGCTCTGCTGCGGTCGCCGTCGACAAACGCTATCGCTTCCATCGTTTCCGGGCGCGGGCGCAGGCCGCAATGCAGGCATTGTCGGCCGATGAGCTTGCGGTTCTCGATGCTTACGCCGACGGTGTCAATGCAGGCCTCGAGAGCCTGTCCGCTCGCCCTTTCGAATACTTCCTGTTGCGCGAGAAGCCTCGTGAATGGGACGCCGAAGACACTATCGTCGTTGTCTACGCCATGTTCATGCAGCTAAACGACGATCGCGCACGTCGGGACGTGCGACGCGGACGCGCGAAGACCGCATTGCCGCCGAATGTTTATGCCTGGCTGTATCCGACCGGAACCGAGTGGGATGCCCCGATCGTTGGCGGGCCGCTCGCAGCGAACGCCATGCCGACAGCCAGCGAGTATTCGATTCGCGATGTCGAACTGGCCGCACCGGAAGCGACGGAGAAGGGCCGACCGCCGTTGAATGGCAGCAACAACTGGGTCGTCAGCGGCGCGCTGACAAGCAATGGCCGTGCGTTGGTCTCCAACGATATGCACCTGGGACTGTCGGTCCCGAACATCTACTACCAGGCTCGCCTCGTTACGACCGGCGAGACGCCGAGGGACGTCACCGGTGTGTCGCTGCCCGGCTCACCGCTCGTCGTCGCCGGTAGCAACGGCAGCGTCGCCTGGGGCTACACCAACAGTTATGGGGACTGGTCCGATGCGGTCATCGTAAAGCCGGGCGCCACGCCAGACACGTACCAGACGCCGGATGGTGACGAAGCCTTCACGCGACATACCGAGACGATCAACGTCAAGGGAGCCGAGCCGATCGCGTACACGATCCGTGAAACGCGCTGGGGGCCGGTCGACGACCAGGCCGATTTCAACGGCGATGAAATAGCGGTGCGATGGCTCGCGCACAGCCCGCGGGCTGTCAACCTGAAGATTCTCGAGCTCGAAACGGTCGGTAGCCTCGAAGCCGCTCTCGACGTCGCGAACACGATGGGTATGCCGCCGCAGAACTTTGTCGCCGGTGACGCCGACGGGAATATCGGCTGGAGCATCGCCGGCCAGATACCGCTACGCAGCGACTATGACGCCATGGTGCCTGCGGACTGGAGCGCCGGCGGCGGCTGGGTCGGCTGGCTCGACGCTTCCGACTATCCGCGGGTCGTCAACCCGGAGTCGCAGCGCATCTGGACGGCCAACGCGCGTGTCGTCAATGGCAACGCGTTGGACAAGATAGGCGACGGCGGCTACGACCTCGCGGCCCGCGCGAGGCAGATTCGTGATCGCCTGTTCGAAAAGGACCGGTTCGTGCCCGAGGACATGTTGAAGATCCAGCGGGACCACGAGGCGGTCTTCCTCGAACGCTGGCGTGAATTACTGCTCGTTGCGCTGGCAGCGTCCGGCTCGGAGCTGGACGAGTTTCGAACGCTGGTCGAGAGCTGGATTCCGGCCGCCTCCAGTGACTCGGTGGGTTACCGGCTCGTCAGAGCATTCCGGCTGCAAGTCCGGCAAAAGGTTTTCGAAGCGCTGATGTCTCCGGTCAGGGAGGTTCACGGCGACGACGCCGAGCTCCTGATCAGTAACCAGTTCGAAGAGCCGCTGTGGCAGTTGCTGACGGAGAAGCCAAATCACCTGCTGCCCGGCAACTTCGACAGCTGGGACGCGCTGATGATCGCTGCCGTCGAAGATACGCTCCGGCTTTTCGAGACGCGATTTGAAGGTGGTCTGTCAGAGCGAACCTGGGGCGAATACAACACGGCACGCATCATTCATCCGATAAGCCGGGCGGTGCCTTCGTTATCGGGCTGGCTGGACATGCCGCGCGAGTCCCTGCCGGGCGATGCCAACCTGCCGCTGGCACAGGGCCCTGACTTCGGGGCGTCCGAGCGCTTCTCCGTCGCCCCCGGCGACGAGGAAAATGGTCTCATGCAAATGCCGACGGGCCAGAGCGGCCACCCGATGTCGCCCTTCTACCGGAGCGGCCACGACGACTGGGTCTCAGGCACTCCCAGCCCGTTCCTGCCGGGCGCGACGAGCCATACGCTGACGCTTGCCCCTCCGCGATAGCTATTGTGCCGCTGCGCGCAGCGGTTAGACTGTAGCGAACGCAGACCGCAGGGAAACCATGACAGACCAGCGATTCAACACCACAGACAGCTACATCGCGACGGAAGACCTGACAATGGCCGTCAACGCGTCCGTCACGCTGGCCCGGCCGATCCTGGTCAAGGGAGAGCCCGGTACCGGCAAGACTCAGCTGGCCATCGAAGTGGCGAAGTCGCTGGGCAAACCGCTGTTTGAATGGCACATCAAATCGACGACGAAGGCGCAGCAGGGCCTCTACGAATACGACGCCGTTGCGCGCCTTCGCGACTCACAGCTGGGTGACGACAAGGTCCAGGATATCGCCAACTACATTCGCCACGGGAAGATCTGGCAAGCCTTCGAGTCTGACGAACAGCCGGTACTGCTGATCGATGAAATCGACAAGGCGGATATCGAATTCCCGAACGACCTGCTGCAGGAACTGGACCGGATGGAGTTCTACGTCTACGAGACCCGCCAGCTCGTGCGCGCCAAGCACCGCCCGATCATCGTCATTACGAGCAACAACGAAAAGGAACTCCCCGACGCGTTCCTGCGCCGCTGTTTCTTCCACTTCATCAAGTTTCCGGACCAGGAGACGATGGCCAGCATCGTCGACGTACACTTCCCAAACCTGAAGAAGGACCTGCTGTCCGCTGCCCTGCATGCGTTTTACAAAGTGCGAGACGTGCCGGGGCTCAAGAAGAAACCGTCGACCTCCGAGCTGCTGGACTGGATCAAGCTGCTGCTGGCGGAGGATATCCCGCCGGAGGCGCTGACCGGCACCGACAAGCGCAAGGCGATTCCGCCAATGTACGGCGCCCTGTTGAAGAACGAGCAGGACGTCCACCTGTTCGAGCGACTGGTGTTCCTGGACCGCCAGTCGTCGCAATAGGGTTGTGCCCCCGGTACCCGTCCACGCAGAAGCCTGCGCTCGCAACATCGAGCGACGGCCCCCCGGTGAATCGCCATGTTGATTCCGTTTTTCTTCATGCTGCGCGAAGGCGGAATGAAGACGTCCATCACCGAGTTGCTGACGCTGCATGAAGCCATGCAGGCCGGGCTTGCCGATTTTAGCGTGGACCAGTTCTACTTCCTGGCTCGCGCGACGCTCGTCAAAGACGAGTCAGAGCTCGACCGCTTCGACCGGATCTTCGCCGCTTACTACAAGGGCGTCCAGGACAGTCTTGGCGACCTGTTCACGTCGATACCCGAAGACTGGCTGCGGCGCCAGTCCGAACTGCTTCTAAGCGAGGAGGAGCGGGCGAAGATCGAGTCGATGGGCGGTTTCGACGAGCTCATGAAAGCGCTTCGCGAGCGGCTCGAGGAACAGGATGAGCGACACGAGGGCGGCAACAAGTGGATCGGTACCGGCGGCACCTCACCCTTCGGCGCTTTCGGCTACAACCCGGAAGGGGTTCGAATGGGCTCCGCCAGCGGCGGCAACCGGCGCGCCGTCAAGGTCTGGGAGCGTCGCCAATACCGTAATCTCGATGACAACATCGAACTCGGGACGCGCAACATCAAGGTTGCGCTCAGGCGTCTGCGAAAGTTCGCCCGTGAAGGCGCTGCGGATCAGCTGGATCTGGATTCAACGATCGACAAGACTGCGCGTAACGCCGGGCTGCTGGACATCCAGATGGTCCCGGAGAAACACAATGCCGTCAAAGTGTTGCTGTGCCTGGACATCGGCGGATCCATGGACGACCACGTGCGCGTCTGCGAGGAGCTGTTTTCGGCGAGCCGCAGCGAGTTCAAGCACCTCGAGTATTTTTACTTCCATAACTTCATCTACGAGAGCCTGTGGAAGGACAACCGCCGTCGTCATGAGGAACGAGTCCCGACGATGGATATCGCGCACAAGTACGGCTCTGACTACAAGTTGATCTTCGTCGGTGATGCCACGATGAGCCCGTACGAAATCGTCTACGCCGGTGGCAGCGTCGAGCACTGGAATGACGAACCCGGCGCAGTCTGGATCAAGCGTCTGCTCGACACGTACCCCAAATCGATCTGGCTGAACCCGGAGCCTGAGGAACGCTGGGACTTCACGCCGTCGGTCAAGATGACGCGAGAGATAATGGGTGACCGGATGTTCCCGCTGACGGTCGCCGGCCTGGACCGGGCGATGAAGGCGCTACGCTAAGGTCCCAGGACCGAAACGATCAACTCTCCGCGGCGCTGCTCAGACGCTCGAGTTCGGCAATCACCTCTGCGGAATGCTCGTCCGGATCGACCTTCTCATAGTGCCTGGCGACCTTGCCGTCAGGGCTAATGATGAAGGTCTGGCGCTTTGCGATGTCCATAATCCCGAAGCCGCCGCGAACACCGTACGCATCGACGGCCTGGCCGTCCGTATCGGCCAGTATTGCAAACGGCAGGTTGTACTCGTCGGCAAACTCCTTGTGCGAGTCCACGTCGTCAAAGCTGACTCCGAGGATCGTCGCGTTCAGGCGGCGAAAGGCGAAGATATTGTCGCGGAACTCACAGGCCTGCGTCGTGCAGCCGGGCGTATCGTTCTTCGGATAGAAGTACAGCACGACCCACTGGCCCTTGTACTGCTCGAGCGTATGTATCTTGCCGGTCTGGTCGGGGAGCTCGAAGCCCGGCGCGAGTTCGCCTTCGCTGACGTCTGCGCGGGCTATGCCCGTGATCAGCAGGGCAATAGCGAGGAAGCTTAACTGCAGCATTTTCATTGCATTCATCCTGTTGAAATCCGATGGATTTCGCATTAGCGGGTTCGACGCTAGTGTACGATTTGAGGTGCGAATGCGACAGGCTGCAATGTAAGCAATTGTAAATGAGGGATTCACGGCAAAACTCGATCAACAGCGCGCTCGTGCTACCCGGCGGCGGCGCCCGCGGCGCCTACCAGGTCGGTGTCCTCAAGGCGATCGCCGAGCTCGTTCCGCGCGGCTCGTCCAGCCCGTTCAGCATTATCAGCGGGACGTCGGCGGGTGCCGTGAATTCTGTCGTGCTGGCATCGAAGGCGAAACGCTACCGGGTCGCCGTCGCCGAGCTCGAGCGAGTCTGGGCCAACTTCCATTGCGACCAGGTCTACCGTACCGACACGCTGACGATGCTCAAGAGCAGTCTGCACTGGCTGGCGTCGATCGTGCTTGGCGGCATGCTCGTCGGCACACCAAAGTCTCTGCTGGACAATTCACCACTGCGCGCGCTGTTGAGTCGCAATGTGCGATTTCCTCGCATCGAAGAGGCGATAGACAACGACTGGCTGGATGCCATTGCCGTGACGGCTGCGAGCTACAACAGCGCCCGTTCCAGCTCGTTTTTCGAAACCGACGGGTCCGTCAGGGACTGGTCCCGTACCCGCCGGGCCGGCATCCGGACCCGCCTGCACCTGGACCACATCATGGCGAGCATCGCCGTGCCGATGATCTTCCCTCCGGTCCGGATCAATGGTGAGTTTTTTGGCGATGGCGCCATGCGCCAGGCAACGCCGCTGAGTCCCGCGATTCGACTGGGCGCCGATCGGATCCTCGTCATCGGAGTCCGTGATGAGATCGCCGAGAACACGCCCGAGCAACGCGGGCCAACCGAGCCGCCGAGCTTTGCGCAGATCGCGGGCTATATGCTCGACACCCTGTTCATGGACGGGCTCTATTCTGACCTCGAGCGCATGACCCGGATCAACCAACTGCTCGATTCGGTGGTGCCGTCCGACCAGAGTGCCGTGTTCGCGGCCATGCGTCCGATCGACACGATGGTTATCGTGCCGAGCAAAGACATTCGATCGATCGCCCACAAACACAGAAAGGAGCTGCCCGTTGCTGTCAGGATGCTGTTGCGAGGCATCGGTGGCCGCAACTCGAGCGAAAACCGCCTGCTCAGCTACCTGTTATTCGAGCGCAAGTTCACGCGCGAGCTGATCGAGCTGGGCTATCACGACGCGATGGCAGCCCGTGAGCAGTTAGAGAGCTTTATCTCCGGCCAGCCGATACCGAGGTTGTTCGCGCCACACTGGGTTCGCGAAGACCTGGACATCCTGCACAGGAAGTCACAGTAGCAAGAGCGCTCCGAGGCCGAGGAAGGCGCCGTAGCCGACCACGTCGGTGACGGTTGTCAATACGACGCCGCCGGCAAGCGCCGGGTCGATTTTCATGCGTTTGAGCATCAGCGGAATGCTGAAGCCGGCGAGGGCGGCGACGAACAGGTTGATGATCATTGCCGCGCCGATGAGTCCGCCTATGCGGACATCGCCGAACCAAAGGTAAGTGGCTGAGCCAACGACGACAGACCAGACCAGTCCATTCAGCAAACCTACCGCCAGCTCCTTCTTCAGGATTCCCGACGCGTTGGACGTGTCGATCTGACCAAGTGCGATTGCACGCGTAATGATCACCAACGACTGCGAACCGGCGACGCCACCCATGCTGGGCACGACCGGCATCAGGACGGCGAGCAGGACGATCTTGTCAATCGTTGTCTGGAAAAGATCGACGACCGCCGCCGCGAGGAAGGCCGTCGCAAGGTTGATGCCCAGCCAGAGCGCGCGGCGCGTGGCGCTCTGGACGACGGGCGCGAACATGTCGTCCTCTTCGTCCAGGCCCGCGGCACTCATCAACGAGTGCTCAGCCTCGTCGCGGATAACGTCGACGACGTCATCGACCGTGATGCGCCCGACGACCTTGTACGCCTCGTCAACGACCGGCGCCGACAACAGGTCGCGATTCTCAAATTCCCAGACGACCTGCTGCGATGGCGTGTAGGCCGGAATCGGCATGACCTCGGTCGACATGATGTTGGAGACCAGCAGCTCCGGGTCGTTGGTCAGGAGCCGGGACAGAAACAGCGAGCCGACGTAGCTGTTGTCGCGATCGACCACAAATATGAGGTCAGTGCCGTCCGGCATCTCGCCGCGCGCGCGCAGGTAGCGACCGACCACCTCCAGCGATACGTCGGGCCGAACCGTGACGATGTCGACGTTCATCAGGCCGCCGGCCGTATCCTCATCGTAGGCCAGCACCTGCTGCAGCCGTTCGCGGTCGAGTTTGTCCAGCGACTGAATGACCTGGCGAGTGACCTGCTCGGGAAGATCCGCAAGCAGGTCGGCCAGGTCATCGAACTCCATGCCCTCGGTAGCGGCGATCAGCCGATCCGTCTGCATGTCTTTGATCAGGTCGTCGCGAACCTCGTCGGCGACCTCGACAAGAACGTCGCCTTCCTGGTCGGCGTCAACGATTCCCCAAAGCAGAGCACGCTCGTTTCGTGGCAGCGACTCGAGCAACCTCGCAATCTCGGAGGGATGCAGGCTGTTGACCATCACGCGGGCAGAGCGCATCCGGCCGCTGTCGAGTTGCTCGCGCAGCCTCTGCAGATTTGCCTGCATGTGGTCTCTGACTTCCATGGGTCGGCCTCGGGCGAAGTGCCGACAGTGTAGCGATGTTCACTGCGGTCCGCACCCGCCGCGGTAACGAAGAAGGGACCTTGGCCCGACGGTGTCGCAGGTCACTCGATCTGACCGATCTAAGCCACGCAACTGTGGCTCTCTCGGCCTAGCTCTTGGCCAGTCCCTGCCGGCTCAGTTCGTTGTGGCGCGTGAGAATGGACTCGTGGACGGGCTTCATTGATTCGGCCAGTTTCTCCGCCATGTACACCGAGCGGTGCTGGCCGCCGGTGCAGCCCAGCGCGACGGTCAGGTAAGCTCTATTGGCCTTCACGTAGTGAGGCACCCATCGCTTCAGAAAGGCGAGTATGTCGTCGTGCATATCAATGAAAGCCGGCTGGTTCTCGAGAAACTCCGAGACCTGTTCATCGAGTCCGGTCAGCCCCCTGAGTTTCAGGGTCCAGTAGGGGTTTGGCAGGCTTCGCAAGTCGAAAACGAAGTCGGCATCAGCCGGCATGCCATGCTTGAAGCCGAAAGACTGCAACAACAGCGACAGCTTGCCGGTCTTTCGGTGGTCCGCTCGCTCACGGATGATGTCGGCGAGTTCGTAAATACTCGTTCGGGAGCTGTCGATGACGAGGTCTGCGACGTTGATAACCGATGTCAGCAGCTCGCGTTCCCTGGCGACGGCGTCGACCAACTCGCGACTGTGCTCGGCGAGTGGGTGGCGACGGCGCGTTTGGCTGTAACGTTTGAGAATGACGTCGTCGCTGGCCTGCAGGAAGATCACGTCGACCTTGATATTCTGCAGGCGGAACTGAGAGATGAGCTCAGGCAGCGCTGCAAGATCCTCGGGACGATTCCGGGCGTCGATTCCGAGGGCGAGGTCGCGGCTCTTTGGCTGAACACCGGCCGTTACGTCGACGACGGCAGCCTTGAGCAGCGCCGCCGGAAGATTGTCGATGCAATAGAATCCGAGATCTTCGAGTACATGCAGCGCCACTGACTTACCGGAGCCCGATAACCCACTGACGATCAGCAGGCGCATGTCATCGGTGACGGAAGACACTCACTTCTGACTCAGCTTGAACCCAGTCCGGCCACCGGCGGCAGGACTTCTATCTGCGCTGTCTCGACCATGATGTCGTACAGCTCGCTGCTCGTGGAGACAGCCCTGGCCTTGTCGCGCCAGTCGTGGCCCCTCAGCATGTCGGCAATATGGCGGATGTCATCGTAATGGGTCGCGTCTATCTCGCTGGGCACGACGAGTCCGAACACGAGGTCAACGGGCTCACCGTCCGATGAGTCGAAGTCCACCGGGGACGACAGCTTGATCATGGCGGCAGTGCTCTGCGACAGGCCGTCGACTCGGCAATGCGGGAAAGCCACGCCCAGGTCAAGGCTCGTACACCCGAGACGTTCGCGCTCGATGAGCTTTTCGAACACTACGTCCACGGGTTGTTCCGGGTGTGGCCTCACGAGCAGTTCGCTAAGGATCTCGAGGCAGTGCTTCTTGCTACGGGCTTTGGCATTGCACAGGACAGAGTCCGGGCTAAGGATTTCAGCAACGTTCATGGTTAATCAGTCTGTGCGGGCACGACATGTCTGGATCAGACAAACTTCCTTTTCTGTGTGTCCCTGGCGTGATGGTCTACTAACTTTTCCTTGTGTTTCCTGACGCGTCGTTCCAGCTTGTCGACGAGGCCGTCGATGGCCGCGTACATGTCCTCTTCGGTCGCGTCGGCGTAGATTGTACCGCCATTTACGAGGACTTTTGCCTCTGCTTTGTGTCTCAGCTTCTCGACGGTCAGGATGCAATGGACATCCGAAACGATGTCAAAATGCCTTTCCAGTTTCTCAACTTTAGTTTCTACGTAATTTCGAAGCGAATCGGTGACTTCTACGTGGTGCCCTGAAACATTAAGCTGCATATTATTTTCTCCCAATTTTCGGAGTCTTCGCGCCGACTGGGCCCCCGATCCGCAGTCTCGCCTTACCCCCTTTCTCGGTCCCTCTCAAGACCGCCCTGTCCGATGTCATGAGCGGGCGCCTGGCCCCCGTCACTTCACCGGTCTCTGCCTGCGTTCGCTGGACGAGGCAATGTTCATGGATTCACGGTACTTCGCAACGGTTCGTCTCGCAACCTTGATCCCCTCGTCTTTGAGTAGTTCAGCGATCTTGCTGTCGCTGAGCGGCTTTAAGGGGTTTTCCTGGGCGATATAGCGGCGAATTTTCGCGCGTACCGACGTGGACGACTGCTCGTCGCCACCCGATGTCGACAGGTGGCTCGAGAAGAAGTACTTGAATTCAAAGACCCCACGCGGGGTGTGCATGTATTTGCTGGTGGTGACGCGCGATATCGTCGACTCGTGCATGCCGATTTCCTCGGCGATGTCTCGCAGCACCATCGGCTTCATCGACTCATCGCCGTGCTCCAGGAACTCCGTCTGTCTGGCGACGATACTGGTCGCGACTTTCAGCAACGTATCGTTGCGAATCTCGAGGCTGCGAATCAGCCAGCGTGCCTCCTGCAGCTGCGAGCGCAGGACGGCGTGATCGCTGCTGCCCCGAAGCAGCTTCGCGTATTGCTGGTTGACGGACAGGCGAGGTACCCCGGTTGGGCTGATCTCGACCTGCCATCGATTATCGACCTTGCGCACGAACACGTCGGGGATGACGTACTCCGCTGCCGTCGAGCTGACAGCCTGACCCGGTTTCGGGTTGCAGCCCTTGACCAGTGACACCGCCTCGTGCAGGTCATCGTCATTGACCCGCAGGTTGCGTCGAAGCTCACTGAATTCACGGGACGCGACCTGGTCGAGGTGATCGGTGGCGATGCGGATCGCCAGTTCGCGGCCGGGGGTTTCGGGATCGAGCTGCTCGAGTTGCAGCACGATGCATTCAGGAATGCTCCTCGCGCCGACGCCAACCGGGTCCAGCCTCTGGATCTTGGCCAGCGCATGAAGGATTTCGTCGGTATTGACGTCGAACTCTGTCGACACGACGGCGGCGATGTCGTCGAGGTCAGAGGTCACATAGCCGTCTTCGTTGATTGCATCGATAATCGCTTCGCCGATGACGGCCTCGCGTTCACCGAAGTCCTCCATCTCCAGTTGCCATAGCAGGTGGTCGGTCAGCGTCTGGCCAGACTCGTCGGCGAACTCGCTGATTGGGCGACCCTCGCCATTCCAGCCGCTGTCCTGGCCGCGTTCGGTCGTCTGGCTCTGCCACTGTTCCTCGGCCTTGATGGTCTCGACTTCTGCCGTCGATTCGGCACTGGTCTGGGGTACATCGGGGAGATCTTCCATCTCCAGCATGATGTTCTCTTCGAGGGCTTCCTGGATCTGCGCGTTCAGGTCGAGCACGGGCAACTGCAGCAGGCGGATCGCCTGCTGCAGCTGTGGCGTCATTGTCAGCGTCTGGCCAAGTTTGAGCTGAAGTGTCGGTTTCAGCATGCCGGCTCAATTCCCTCGCGCAATGTAGGCGTCCTGTATAGCTGCCTCGTCATTCAACGTGACTGTGCCTCAGAGTTTGAACTCCTGTCCGAGATACACTTCTCGAACGTGCTGATTCTCGAGTATTTCCGAGGGTGGGCCTGATGCGATCAGGCTGCCATCGCTAAGTATATAGGCTCGGCCGCAGATTCCGAGCGTTTCCCGGACGTTATGGTCAGTAATCAGTACGCCGATATCTCTTTCGCACAGGTGACGGATGATCCTCTGGATGTCGAGTACCGATATCGGGTCTACGCCGGCGAAGGGCTCGTCTAGGAGCACGAACAGCGGGTCAGCCGCGAGCGCCCGCGCGATCTCGACCCGGCGTCTTTCGCCACCTGACAAACTGATTCCGAGACTCGTACGAACGTGGCTCACGTGCAGCTCATCGAGCAGCTTCTCGAGTTCTTCTTCCCGACCTGCTCGATCGAGATCATCCCGGTTCTCGAGAATCGCAAGGATGTTGTCCTCGACACTGAGCTTTCTGAAGATCGATGCTTCCTGCGGCAGGTAGCCGACGCCGAGTTTCGCTCTCTTGTGCATCGGCAAGGCGGTCAGGTCCTTGCCATCCAGCAGGATGCTGCCGGTGTCCGCCGCGACGAGACCGACGATCATGTAGAAAGCGGTCGTTTTGCCAGCGCCGTTGGGGCCGAGCAGCCCGACCACTTCGCCACTCTTTATTTCGACGGACAGACCTTTAACGACCTTGCGCAGCTTGTAGCTCTTGGAGATATCCTGAGCGCTGAGGATGCTCATTCCGGAGCGTCCTCCCCGGCAGTCTCGTCAGCTTCTCCCTCCGATGCGTCTGAATCCGGCTCCTCACCTGCGTCCTCATCCGTTTCGTCACTGGGTGTGAACGTGATCTTGACCTTGCCGTCACCTTCGCTCGAGCCTTGCGCCTTGATGCGCTGTTCGCTGATGTTGTAGACCAGATAGTCGGAGGCAATCTGGTTGCCCCCTTCAGTGATCTTCGCATTCTCTGAAAACTCAATAACGCCCGCCCTGAGGTCGTAACGAAGCAGCCCCGCCTCCGCGTACGTTGTGTCTTCGACACCTTGTCGAGTCAGTTCGAACGTCGCCGGTGCGCCGGTTATGTTGGCAATCCGCAGCTCGTTGTCCGAGAACTCGAGATCAGCCGTCTCGCATTCGATACGACCGTTTTCGACCGTGATGACGACGTTGCCCTCGAGCTCCCAGACACTGTCATTGAAGTTGAGCTCGCTCGCCCTGCCTTCGTCGGCCTCGATGCCGAGCGCACCCTGGCTGAGCCGCAGGCTTTTCAGGGTCACCATGGAACTCTTGCCGTCGACATCGCCGTACTCAGCATCGAGTGTGATCGGCAACCTGGAATCTGTGATCTGGGCAATTGCGCACAGCGGCGCTAGCAGCAGGGTAAGGACGAGGGATCTGATCATAATGGCGTTAGGGGAAGAACTTGCCGCTGATGTTAGACGTCAACTCAAGCTGGTTTTCCTGCAACGATGCTAGCATGCCGGTTGCAGTGAGACTCCTCGCGCCGATGCGAATCTGTACGCGCTGGTCCGTTCGGGCGATGTAGGACTCCGGGTCCAGCTCCATGTATTCCGTGCGGATTTCCGTCGCATGGCCCTCGAAGCCCTCGTTACTGACCGCGCGCACTTGTCCTGTCAACAGGATTTCGGGCTTGCGCGGATCGATCAGCGCCTCGTTGGCGTCGACAGCCCAGGGGACCTGGCTGTCAGGTGCATAACGAATATTCACGTCTGAAAACGTGACAGTCTCGTTCTCCAGCTGGACGGCCCGATCCGCGATGATCTCGTAGATCAGCTTGCCGTTCGGGCCGGTCCCGAAGATTCTTGCCGACTTCAGGTAGTAGCCGCGACTGATAGGATCTCGGTTGACTTCGGGCTCCTCGTCGGCGCTGTTTGTCCGTGCCAGGTGCCAGCTGCCGAAAGCGGCAATGACCAGTATTCCGACGATGCTGATGTTCTTTGTGTTCATGGCACGCGCTTCGCGGCGACGACCCGGTCGCACACCTCGCGCACTGCCCCGTGGCCGCCACGAGCCACGGTGGTCATCGCGCTGGCATCGCGTACTTCGGTGACGGCGTTGGCTACTGCAATCGGCAAGCCCACACGTTCAAGCAAAGCCAGATCGGGCACGTCGTCGCCGACGAAAGCGCAATCGTCCAGCGCGATATCCAGCGATGCGGCCAGCTCCTCGAGTGCGGCCACTTTGTCTTTGCTCGCGAGGTAGACGTGCTGCACGCCGAGTTCCTGCATACGAATTGACACGGCCTTCGAGCTTCGACCGCTGATCACGGCGATCTCCAAACCGGCCTCCAGGGCGCGCCGGATACCGAAGCCATCCTGGGTCGAGAACGCCTTGGTCTCGACGCCTTCGTCCGACAGATAGAAGCGACCGTCCGTAAACACGCCGTCGATGTCGAAGGCCAACAGTCGAATGTTTGCCAGGTCGCTCACATTATCCCCGCCCGAAACAAGTCATGAATATTCAACGCTCCGCTTAGCCTGCCGTCGCCATCAGTCACCAGCAGCGACGTAATTTTATGCTCCTCAAGTTTATGGACAGCTTCCGCGGCGAGAATATCCTCAGCGATCGTCACACAGCCCGGATGCATGACTTCGGACATGCTGGTTTTGTGCACATCGATGCCGTCATCCAGCGTGCGGCGCAGGTCGCCGTCCGTGAATATGCCGAGTACGTTGCGTGAGTCATCGACGATCGCCGTCATGCCGAGGCCCTTGCGCGACATCTCGAGGAGTCCGTCACGCAGTGGTACGTCCGGTGACACCAAAGGCACGTCGTCACCCGTATGCATAATGTCGGACACCCGCAACAGCAGGCGCTTGCCCAGGCTGCCGCTCGGATGCGAGCGCGCAAAGTCTTCCGCCGTGAACCCCCGGTTCTCGAGCAGCGCCACGGCCAGCGCATCGCCCATGGCGAGCGTTGCCGTCGTGCTGGCCGTCGGCGCCAGGTTCAGAGGGCAGGCCTCTTCGTCGACGGCGACGTTCAGGTGAGCGTCCGCGGCCTTGGCCAGCGTCGACCTGGGCTTGCCCGTAATGCTGATCAACGGTGCGCCCATGCGTTTGACGAGGGGCAGGATCGTCGCCACCTCTTCAGTTTCGCCGGAGTAGGAAATCGCGAGCAACAGGTCCTGCTGGGTGATCATGCCCAGGTCGCCGTGGCTGGCTTCCGCCGGGTGCATGAAGAATGAGGGTGTGCCAGTGCTGGCCAGGGTCGCGGCGATTTTCTTCGCGATGTGGCCGGACTTGCCCATTCCGGTCACTACAACGCGACCGCTGATCTCGGCACACAGTCTGCACGCAGAAACGAAGCTGTCGTCCAGGCGCTCGCTGAGCTGCGCAACGGCGCGTGCCTCGATGTCGAGGACTCTTCTGGCAAGATGAACGAGTTGCTCGTCGGAGAGCCTATCCTGCACTGATACTACTCACGGGATTTTGCATCAGGCAATTATACGTTCTGTACCAGTACGTAGCCAAAGTAGCCAATGTAGAAGGAGAAGAGGGCGCCGCCTTCGACTCGTGACAATTCCGTCTTGTCTTCGTAGTCATACGTCATCGCGTACAACACCAGCGTGAACGCGACCATGACGAAGATATGCAACGACAGCACCGATGGCGGCGGCGCATGCGGATCGATCGCCGCGGCAACGCCGATAACAGCCAGCAGGTTGAATATGTTGGATCCGACGATGTTGCCGATCGCGAGTCCGTATTCCTTCTTCAGGGCGCTAACGACGGATACGGCGAGCTCGGGCAGGCTCGTACCCAAAGCGACCAGCGTGATCCCGATGACGACCTGACTGACGCCGAGCATAGTCGCTATCCTGATCGCGCCGTCGACAAGGAGCTCGGCGCCGAACAGGAGCGATGCCAGACCGACGACAAACCAGAACGCGGCCATTTTCATGTTCATGTCTTCCGGGATCTCGGCCTCGAAGTCGGTGCTCATCGGGTCATTCGCGGCCGAGGCCATGCCGAGCTTCGCCAGCCAGATGATGACAATCACAAGACCGGTCAGCAGGACGAGACCGTCGACTCGAGACAGATAGGAATCCAGGAACAGTGAAATCGTCAGCAGTGTCACGGCGAGCAGCGCCGGCATCTCCCGACGCAGCGTGGCGGACTTCAGCTCGATGGGTCGTATCAGAGCAACGAAGCCCAGCACCAGGCCGATGTTGCAGATGTTGGACCCGATCGCATTGCCGATAGCGAGCTCGCCTTCGCCGCGTCCGGCTGCGACGGCAGACACGAGAATCTCCGGTGCAGACGTCGCGAACGCGACGATCGTCAGGCCGATCAGGAGCGGCGACACGCCGAAGTTTCGGGCGGCACAGGCGGCGCCGTGCACGAACCGGTCGGCTCCCCATATCAGAAGGATCAGGCCGCCAACAACTTCTACGAGACTGAACAGCATGCGTGGCGGAACGGGCTATCTGTTAGGAATTTCAAGGGTTTTCTGGGGACTGCGAGCTCACCGGCCGCGTATCATACACGATGATGCCCTTGGGCAGCCCCGTATTTTACAGGTACACTCCGCGCCCTTCGAGAAACGGAATCACTGGAAATGACGCCTGAAAACATCGCGAAACTGATCGAGGAAGGCCTGCCAGGCGCAGAAGCTCGCGTGGCCAGCGACGACAACACGCACTTCGAGGCGCTGGTGATCTGCCCGGATTTCGACGGAAAGCGGCCACTGGCGCGGCACCAGATGGTTTACAAGACATTGGGCACGTTGATGGGTAACGAGATTCACGCGCTGTCCATCAAGGCCGTGACGCCAGACGAGTTGAGCAGCGGATAAGCCGCCGATCCGGTCGGCTCATTGCAGGATCGACGCGCCCGGGTCCCCGACCCGAAGGTCACGGCTGTGAACGCTGCCTATCGCCCCAGGTTGTCCGGCCGTTCACCGGCGATGACGGTGGTCTG
The DNA here is from genome assembly GCA_030066655.1 of Woeseiaceae bacterium. Classification (GTDB taxonomy): domain Bacteria; phylum Pseudomonadota; class Gammaproteobacteria; order Steroidobacterales; family Woeseiaceae; genus UBA1847. The sequence continues at coordinate 31,798 of JASJBE010000058.1, forward strand.
GTATTCGTTACCGCGACGCCAGACACGGAGCTCCACTTCCTCGCCCGGCTGTGTGCCCGCAACGATGAGCAGCGCCTGCCGCTGCGACTGGATCGGCTCGCCATTGATTTCCAGGATGACGTCGCCCGGCATCAGGTTTGCCTGCGCCGCGGGCCCGTCCTCGTACACCTCATAGAGCAGTATGCCGCGGTTGCTCTCGAGGCCCAGCAGGTTCCGCTCGGCTCGCGTCAGGTCGTCCGGCTCGAGACCCAGCCAGCCGCGGACCACGCGGCCGTTCTTCTTGATCTCCTCGACGACGCCGCGCACCAGGTCGACCGGAATCGCGAAGCCGATGCCTTCGGTGCCGACATCCTGCGCCAGCACCGCCGTATTGATGCCGACCAGTTCGCCGTTGACGTTGATCAGCGCGCCACCGGAGTTGCCGGTATTGATCGCGGCATCCGTCTGGATGAAGTTCTCGAAGGTCGTCAGGTTCAACAGCCCGCGCCCGGTCGCGCTGACGATGCCTTGCGTGACGGACTTCGTCAGACCGTAAGGGTTGCCGATCGCGAGCACGACATCGCCGATTCGCAGGCTGGCCGAGCTGCCCATGGCGATTGACGGCAGCTGCCCCACGTCGACCCGGAGCAGCGCCAGGTCCGTCTCCGCATCCACACCGACGATCGTCGGCTCGGCGATGCGGCCATCGCTCAGCTGGACCCTCAGTCCGGCCGCTTCCGCAACGACGTGGTAGTTGGTGACCAGGTAGCCTTCCGGGTCAATCACGACGGCGGATGCGAAGCTCGTGTTGACCCGGAAGCGGGGGCGGTCGCCGTCGATGGCCGCGTCTTCGACGAGGCGCTCCGTGTAGACGTTGGCGACCGCTGCAGCGCTCTTTTCGACGGCATCGGCATAGCTGGCCTGCTGGACGCCGCCTGTTCGGTCGATAAATGACAGCAGATCCGGGCGTACAAGCAGCACGACGAACGCAACGGCGAGGCCGACGACGATGGACTGCAACACAAACAGGAGCGCGGATCTGAAGCCAGGCACGGTGAATTCTTTTGTCAGGTATGAATACTGATTCGAGTGTAGCCAATACTTGGGCTGCCCGTGTATACTGCGCGGGTTCAGCAACCGGCCCATTTACCATCCTGACGGTATTCCGGGCTTGCTGCAACCGACATCCAAAGCTGGCCGGGCCAGCGGTAAAGAGCGAAGGGATTGAATAGCATGCAGCAGGTACCGACACCCACCTGCCAGGTCGATGACTCCCCGATCGCTCTTACATCTTGCAAAACCGTAATCTGATAACACATCCGGGTTGGCTAAATTTACATCCGGGTCTTTAGGAGTGTCCGATGACCGATGACGTATCTGATCAGGTAGATAACAACAGACGTCACTTTTTGACCGTTGCGACCGCAGTGACCGGTGCCGTAGGCGCCGCATTTGCGGCCGTGCCATTCCTTGCTTCGCTAAAACCGAGTGCTCGCGCCCAGGCGCTGGGAGCACCGGTTGAAGTCGCGCTCGGCAACATCCAGCCGGGCGAGCTGATCCGCGTCCTGTGGCGCGGCAAGCTCATCTTCGTGCTCCGTCGCGAGGAGAAAATGCTCAGCGAACTGGCGAACAACGACGCCAACCTGAAAGACCCAAACTCAGAGGTCGTCGAGCAACAGCCTGACTACGCAGCCAACCCGACACGCTCAGTCCGACCCGAATTTCTTGTGCTGGAAGGATCCTGCACACACCTCGGTTGCGCACCGATCGAGGACTTCCCGGTTCGCCCCGCGGAGAACTGGTACGGCGGGTTCTTCTGCCCGTGCCACGGCTCGAAGTTCGACCTGGCCGGCCGCGTGTTGAAAGGCGTACCGGCGCCGACGAACCTGCGCGTTCCCCCTTACCGATTTGTCCGTGATGACTTGCTGCTGATCGGGCAGGACACTGGAGTAGCATAATGGCAAGAGCAGAAGCCGAGGTCGCAAAGTCGACTGGTGGTGTCGTCAAATGGATTGACGATCGCTTCCCGTTAATGGAGACGCTCCGTTACCACGTAACGGAATATTACGCTTCCAAGAACTTCAACTTCTGGTACGTGTTCGGCGTGCTGGCATTCGTCGTGCTGATCATCCAGCTGCTGACCGGCATTTTCCTGACGATGAACTACAAGCCGTCGTCGGCCGAGGCCTTCGCATCCGTCGAATACATCATGCGTGACGTCGAATGGGGTTGGTTGATTCGATACATGCACTCGACCGGCGCCTCCTTCTTCTTCGTCGTCGTCTACCTGCACATGTTCCGCGCCATGCTGTACGGCTCGTACAAGAAACCGCGCGAGCTCATCTGGATCATCGGCATGCTGATCTTCTTCGTCCTGATGGCGGAGGCCTTCGCGGGCTACCTGCTGCCGTGGGGCCAGATGTCGTACTGGGGTGCACAGGTCATCATCTCGCTGTTCGGCGCAGTGCCGGTCGTCGGCGACGCGCTGGTCGAGTTCATCAAGGGTGACTACGCAATCTCGGATATCACGCTGAACCGCTTCTTCGCGCTGCACGTCATTCTGTTGCCGTTGCTGCTGGTTGGCCTGATCTTCGTCCACATCGTGGCGCTGCACGAGGTTGGTTCCAACAACCCCGACGGCATCGAAATCAAGGAGAACAAGGACGCGAACGGCGTGCCGGTTGACGGCGTAGCCTTCCACCCCTACCACACGAGTAAGGACCTGGTCGCGATCATCATATTCCTGATCATCTTCTCGGCCGTGGTGTTCTTTGCGCCCGAAGCCGGAGGATACTTCCTCGAACACGCGAACTTTGAACCGGCCAACGTCCGCGTGACGCCGGAACACATCGCTCCGGTCTGGTACTTCACGCCGTTCTACGCAATCCTGCGCGCCGTCCCCAGCAAAGCGGGCGGGGCAGCGCTAATGGCCGCGGCTGTTTTACTGCCCATGTTCCTGCCATGGCTGGACAAGGCGCGCGTCAAGTCGATTCGCTACCGGGGCTGGATGTACAAGACCGCACTGACGTTGTTCGTCATCAGCTTCGTCACGCTGGGATGGCTTGGTCTCCAGCCGGCCGAAGGCATTTACGTGACTCTGACCCGTATCTTCACGGTCGTCTATTTCGCGTACTTCATCTTGATGCCTTACTACACGTCCATCGACAAGACGAAGCCGGTTCCAAACAGGGTTGTATACAATGCGTAGAGCCAGACAAATCATCGCCGTCGTTGCGGCTACTTTGCTGACGACGGGCGCTTTCGCAGCCGGCGGTAAGGACTATCCGCCGTCGAATATCGATCGCGACAATATCCAGTCGCTTCAGCGCGGCGCCGCGAACTTCATGAACTATTGCTCTGGTTGCCACTCGGCGGAGTACGTTCGCTACAACACGATCGGCAAGCATCTCGAGCTGAGCGAACAGCAGTTGATCGACAACCTGATGTTCAATGCCGATAAGACCTTCGAGACGATCAACGTCAACATGCCCATGGACGACGCCGTCACCTGGTTCGGCGCCGCACCGCCGGACCTCTCGTTGACGGCGAGGTCGAAAAGCGCCGACTATATCTACAATTTCCTGAAAGGCTTCTACATCGATGAGGACCAGACGCACGGCGTGAACAATCGCTGGTTGGCCGGCACGTCGATGCCTCATGTGCTCGGGGAGCTGCAGGGCTACCAGCGCGCGATCTACGATGAGAAGGTCGCGGAAGACGGGTCGGTAACTCGGACCTTCGTCGAGTTTGAACAGGTCATTCCGGGGCAGCTGGACGCTGAGGCCTACGATGAGTTCGTTCGCGACACGACAAACTTCCTGGCCTACATCGCAGAGCCGGTGCGATCCGAGCGTCGCAAGCTCGGCGTCTGGGTCATCATGTTCCTGACGGTGTTCGGAATTTTGGCTTACATGCTGAAGAAAGAGATCTGGAAGGACGTTAAGTAGTCCAGCTTGCAGCACCCTGGCTGTGCCGGGGTGCGTTAGCAACTGATGCTTCAACGATAACGATAAAAATACCTCAGGGGGTCACCTATGGCTGTCATCGCCAATCGACGTTCCGTCATGACATTGTTTTCGCGCCCGACAGACATCCACAGTCACCGGACTCGTCTCGTCCTGGCTGAAAAGAACATCAACATCGAGATCTCGAACGTCATCGGCGACGATCTGCCCGAAGACCTGATGGACCTGAATCCGTATCACACGGTTCCGACGCTCGTTGACCGGGACCTGACCCTTTATGATTCGCGCGTCATTATTGAGTACTTAGACGAGCGCTTTCCGCACCCGCCACTGATGCCCGTTGATCCGGTCACGCGCGCCCAGTTCCGACTGGCGCTGTTCCGCATCGAGACAGACTGGTACTCGCTGGCCGAGGAAGCGGACCCCAACGACGGACGCCTGAGCGCAAAGTCGAAAAAGCTGTTGCGCGAGAGCATTCTTCAGAGTTCGGAGCTGTTCGCCGCCAAACCCTACTTCCTGAGCGATGAGTTTTCCCTCGTCGACTGCAGCATCGCTCCGATTCTCTGGCGCCTGCCGCTGTATGGCATTGAATTAGGTAAAGAAGCGGAGGCCATTGAGGGCTACATGCAGCGCGTCTTCGCCCGCCGTTCATTCCAGCAGAGCCTGACGGAACTCGAGCAGGAAATGCGTCTCTGACGAGGTTTCTGCCGGTCCGTATCCTCAGGCGGGATGCCGGTTTATGTCATGTTGGCGGCAACGGACGCATATGGTGGTAAGCTAGCGCAATAATAAGAAGGGATTTATTGCAACGTGTCTGAGAGCAGCCGGTCCAAGAGGCCCTATTTAATCCGCGCAATGCACGAGTGGATGGCTGACAACGGCCACACCCCTCATATCGTTGTAGATGCCGCTGCCGACAATGTCGATGTGCCCTCCGAGCACGTCAAAGGCGGGCGCATCATTCTGAACATCAGTGAAAGCGCCGCGCATAATCTCGCACTCGGCAATGACTCGATCAGTTTTCGGGCGCGTTTTGGCGGCGTGCCTTTCGACGTCTGGGTGCCGACCAAGGCTGTGCTGGGTATTTACGCGCGAGAGACGGGTCAGGGGATGATCTTCTCGCAGGACTCGAGCAATCCTGCGGAGCAAAACGTCGAGCGCGATGAGACGGTCGCCGTTGCCAAGCCGCAGTCCCGGCCGCACCTGAAGCTCGTCAAGTAAGCTCCGGGATATGCAGCGCGTCTACTGTCTACTGGGCGTCTCCCAGCAGTGTCGTATCGATCAGGTCACACAGGCAGTGAATGACCACGAGGTGCACCTCCTGGATCCTCGCTGTGCGTGTCGCCGGCACCCGGATTTCCACATCGCCGGCCTGAAGCACGCCGGCCATGCTGCCACCGTCCCGGCCGGTTAGCGCCACAACGCGCATTGCACGCTCGTGAGCAGCCTTGATCGCCCTGATGACGTTTTCCGAATTACCGGACGTTGAGATGCCGAGCAACACGTCTCCGCTCTTACCCAGTGCGCGAACCTGCTTGCTGAATATCTCCTCGTAGGCGTAGTCGTTGCTGATCGACGTCAGAGTGCTGCTGTCTGTCGTCAACGCCATGGCCGGCAGTCCCGGACGCTCCATCTCGAAGCGATTGAGCAGTTCCGACGAGAAGTGCTGTGAGTCGGCGGCCGATCCGCCGTTGCCGCAGCTCAAGATCTTGCCGTCGTTCAGCAGGCATTCGCTCATCAGCTGGCCACCGGCGACAATGGTTTCGCTGATCGTTTCCATTGCCTGCTGTTTGGTAACCAGGCTCTCGGTGAAGTGTTCTCGAACGCGTTCTACGCTGTCCATTCAGGTCTCCAGAGTTTGCCGGATTCTACCAGTTCATTCGCTTTGAAAGGCGTTTCTGCGCCAGTCGATCGAAGCGTGACTGCCTGCCGTGTCGATACCGATGACGTCGAATCGACAGGTTGGCAATGCGTCGGTCGCGAGGCCGGCGAGATAAAATGAAGCCGCAAGCGTGAGTTTTCTCTGCTTCTGCCGGCCGACTGACTGCGTGGCAGCCGCGATTTTGTTGCGCGTTCGTTTTCGGACCTCGACGAATACCACACAATCGCCGTCACGCATGACCAGGTCGATCTCGCCAAAACGGCAGTGGAAGTTGCGGTCCAGCAGTCTGAGCCCTTGTCCTTGCAGGAATTTCAGCGCCTGCGCTTCGGCCTGCTGGCCTACAGCTCGAGTGCTGGCTCTCGCCAATCTTCCGTGTCCATCGCGTCCGCTTCTTCGACGGAAATCGGTTCCGCATCCGGCGCTTCCATGTCCGGTAGCGGGACCGGCTCGCCGTCAATGAACTCGGCCCACGACAGCGCGCGTCGGACACTCCCATCGGGCCGCAGTCTCAGTTTGCCGGTCGCGCCGACGAGGTCCGGCATCGTGCCGGAGCGATTCGCAAACAGCGGGGCGACCAGCTGGTAGGCGTCATAGCCCATCGCATGCAGACGCCCGAGGCGCCGCTGCTCCGGCCAGTATTCCTGAAACACGGCGGGCAAGTAGTCTATCCAGCCCTCGGGGTTGATTAACCACGGCACGTCGGCAAATCGGATGCCGTTCAGGTCGGTGTTCGAGCGGCCGTCCATCGCGTTGACGGATGACGTGGCGTAGACCGGAAGATCCCCGGAATAGTGGAATTTGAGCTGCGACTTGAGCAAACGCCCCGCGGGTGCGTCGGCGCCGAGGAAGATGAAGTCTGTGTCCTGGCGTCGTCGCGGGTCGAATTGCAACGGTCCGCCGATGTTCGCGCGCAGCCGGTTGTACCGGCGAACGCTGCCGGATAGCGCCATCAGGTCCTCGATCGCTCCCGAGTAGTCCGGGTTGCCCGGCGTGTACATTCGGTAGTCGAGCGCCGTTCCCCCCAGGAACTCGAAGTGCTGGATGAACGCCTGCAGTACACGGCGGCCCCAGTCCGTGTTCGGCACGAGCGCAACGGCTCGCTGGTGGCCATCGAGAATAGCGCGCTCGGCCGCTGCGATCGCCTCGTCCTCCGGCGACAGGCCAAATTGGAACAGCCCGGGCGGCGCCAGGTTCTCGTCCGGCAGGTAGTTCAGCGTCAGCACGGGTACCGGAACGAGAATGTCGTTCGCGAGTTCCGCAACATTACTCCTCAGCAACGGGCCAACGACGAACTCGGCGCCGTCGGCGACGGCTGTTTCATAGGCGGCTACCGGACCGCCCTCTGCGTTGACGTCGTAAATCCGCACCGACTGCCGGTCGTCGAGGCCGCCGGCCGTCGCGAAGTAGGCGCCGAGGAAGCCGTTCTGGATGGCCTGGCCCGCGCTGGCGGTTCTGCCGCTTAACGGCAGCAGCAGCGCTACGCGGCGCGGATAGTCCAGCAGGACGTCATCGGCCAGCTCGAGTTCATCGAGTATCAGGTACGCAGGATGGGCCGCGTGACGTTCCCGCCATCGAACGACACCGTTGCTCCATCCGATACCTTGCTGCCCGGTCGTTACCGCAAGCGAGCCCAACATCAGCCAGGCCTGTATCTCTTCGTCCCGGCTGAACGAGGCCGCATCCCGCAGCACGGCCGGCTGGGTCGCAAGCAGGCCCTTCCAGAGTCGGAGGCGGTTTTGCTCGATCGCATCGCCGCTGTCGAGCCAGGTCTCCCGGAACGTCAACAGCTCGATCGCGCGAGAGGGCTCTTCCATCGCGAACCAGGCGTCTGCTCGCCGTGCCTGCACACGCAGGCGATCCGGGTTCGACATCGGCTGGGCGCTCAGGCGCTCCAGGATTTCGAGCGCGCGTTCGGATTCGCCGTCTGCCAGGGCGATGCCCGCGTCGTTGGCGTACCACAGCGGCGCCATCGGCCCGGCACTGATCGCCGGGACGTCGGAGAAAGCCGCTCGTGCCCGGTCGAAGTCCTCGGCGTCGAGCCACTGGTCGACCGCGAGCAGCGTCAGCCGCTGGCGTTCGACGCCTTCCCGTTCGGCTGCAAGTCCAATCAACGTCGCAGCCGCTTCCGCGTGCTCGCCACGTTCGGCGAGCCTCGCCGCTTTCGCTTCGGAGGCTCCTCCGGCCATCGAGAATCCTCCCGTCGTCTCGCAGGCGCTGACCGAGATCGCCAGGATGGCGACGAGTGTCCAGCGTAGAAACTGTGCAGGATGTGTATGTAGCTTCATAATGCGTAGTTTAATCGGGAGCGGGGCTCAATGAGCGGCACCTTGTACGTCGTAGCGACACCTATCGGCAACCTGGACGACTGGAGTAACCGGGCGGTCGAAACGCTGCGCCGCGCCGACCATATCGCTGCTGAGGATACGCGGCACACTGGTCGATTGCTATCTCATTTCGGTATCAAAACACCGACATTTGCACTGCACGAGCACAACGAGGACCAGCGCAGTGAGCGGGCTGTGGAACAGCTGCAAAGCGGTGAGTCGATCGCGCTGGTCCTCGTTGTGCTCGTGCAGTGCAAATGTCGGTGTTTTGATACCGAAATGAGATAGCAATCGACCAGTGTGCCGCGTATCCTCAGCAGCGATAT
>JASJBE010000056.1 GCA_030066655.1 Woeseiaceae bacterium
TACTACGGCTGCGACCAGACACAGGCGCAGCGCATCATTTCAGCGAAGGACCTCAAGGACACGCGTATCCTGCTGTTCGCCAACGGTATCCTGCGCTTCCCATTGGTTCTCTTGTACTGCTTCGCCGGCCTCATTGTCGGGGTTGTCTTCTTCAACGATCCTGAACTGATGGCGAAGATTCCAGCCGACAAACCTGACTACATGATGCCGATATTTATCATCGAGCATCTGCCGCACGGTATAATCGGCCTGCTGCTAGTTGCGATCATGGCTGCCGCGATGTCGTCGCTCAGTTCCGCGGTAAATTCGCTGGCGGCCGTGACGATGGAAGACCTGTCTGTGCTGGGTGTGAAGCCCTCTACCGAGCGCGGCGAAGTCATGCTGGCAAGGGGCGTATCCGTCTTCTGGGGCATAACGATCCTGATCATGTCCCTGTTTGGCGGAGCCATCGCGCCGACCGTTATCGAGGCAATCAACAAGGTCGGCTCGGCGCTGTACGGCCCGATCCTCGGCGTGTTCCTGTTGGGCATGCTGACGAAGAAAGTAAACGGCGTTGGCGCCAGCACCGGACTGTTGGTTGGTATGTTCTTCAACCTGTACCTGTGGAAATCACATCCTGAGATTTTCTGGATGTGGTGGAACTTCATTGGTCTCGTTTTGACATCGGTCGTGGCGATCGTCGTCAGCGCAATAACGGGCAAGCTCCCCGAGAAAATACCCGTGGCAGACCATCGAGCGACGGTCGCCAGCGTTGCCCGGTCGCCCTACACGATTGTACTGGTGTCGGTTTTCGGCCTGATCGTCGTCGTCAGCACCGTGGTCAAGGACCTGCATGCATGGACAACAGGCTAGGCATTGACGGGCATCGAGACATGCTCGAGCAGCTGTTCAGGGTCGGTGTCGACCATTGCCTGCCACGCAACGTGTTGCCGCAACTGCTGCCCACCGCCTCCCCGAGAGGTCGGAATATCGTCCTAGGCGCCGGTAAGGCATCAGCGGAGATGGCCGCCGTTGCGAACGACACGCTCAAAGGGACAACCGTCGGCCTCGTCGTGACCCGTCACGGCCACGGAGCATCTTCGTCTACCGGTGACATCGAGGTCGTTGAGGCCGGACACCCGGTGCCGGATTCCTGTTCCTTCGAAGCGGCGGAAAAGATGCTGGCCCTGGCTGAGACAGCGACCGCCGATGACCGTGTGCTGTTCATGTTCTCAGGCGGCGGTTCTGCGCTTTTGTGCGCGCCAGTGGACGGCGTTTCGGCTGAACGAAAACAGGAAATCACGCGCTTCCTGTTGCACAGCGGTGCCCGAATCGACGAGATCAACTGCGTTCGTAAACACCTGTCGAGGATTAAGGGCGGTGCGCTCGCTCATCGCGCTGCCAGAGCCGAACTGATGACCTTCGTGATCTCCGACGTCGTGGGTGACAATCCGTCGGATATCGCATCCGGTCCATCGGTGCCCTATCAACGCGACGTCAGCAAGGCCACCGGCATTCTAGAGAAGTACGGGTATGCTGACGTCGGTCTTGTCGTGGGCGCGATCAGCAAGGCGGAGCAATTTGACGCGCCCGAGCATCCGATTCACATTGCGGCAACGGCGCAGACCGCACTCGACTCGATAGCGAGCGAGGTCGAGGCAGCGGGCTGGAAGCCGGTTAGCGCTGGACAGGACCTGGAGGGCGATGCAACGCAGATGGGCAAGGCGCACGCCGAGCTTGCTTTGCGGTATCGCAACCAGGGAGAGCGCGTGGCCTTAATCTCGGGCGGCGAGCTGACTGTGCAGGTGAGCAATCGTGATGGTCACGGCGGTCCGAACCTCGAGTATCTAGCGAGTCTCATGTTGAGTCTCGACGGCGCGGACGGCATTGAAGCCCTGGCCTGTGACAGCGACGGCATCGATGGGTCGGAGGACAACGCCGGTGGTTACGTATCGCCGTCCTCGCTGCGACGCGCCTCCGACAGACGCCTCGTCGTAGAGGAACTCCTGTCGAACAACGACACCTACACGTGTTTCGAGTCGCTTGGCGATCTGATCATGACGGGCCCGACTCGCACAAACATCAATGACATCAGGATTATCCTGGTGGATCCGAATGCAAGGAGTGGTTCCCATGCCTGACGACATCGACAACAAGGCTAAAGAGATCCTGCGCTCCAACGACAAAGGCGGGTTTACCGTGCCGACCGGCGGACTGTATCCCTACCAGTGGAACTGGGATTCCATGTTTGTTGCGCTGGGGTTCGCAACTTTTGACCGCTCACGAGCTTGCCAGGAGATCGAGACCCTGTTTGAAGCGCAGTGGAGCGACGGCTTCGTGCCGCATATCGTCTTCAGACGCGAGGACCCCGATTACTTTCCGGGCCCGTCAGTGTGGCAGGCCGGTGAGACACTACCCACTTCCGGCATCACGCAACCGCCAGTCGCTGCCAGTGTCGTTTACAAACTGTGGTCGGAAGCTGACGACGATTCGATCAGGGGGCGCCTCGCCGCACTGTTCCCAAAGGTGCTCGCCTGGCACCGCTGGTTCCACAGCTGTCGTATTCCGCAGGGAATCGATGCAATTGTCATCACCCATCCGTGGGAAAGTGGCCGCGACAATTCACCGGAGTGGGATTCTCCCGCTTCAGCGATAGACGTCTCCGAGGTCGAGCCGTACACGCGCCGCGATCTGCAGCATGCCGACCCGCACATGCGCCCGACGAAGCTGGACTACGATCGTTACATCGCGCTGGTTGAGTACGGTAGGGGTACGGGCTGGGACCAGAAAAAGATAGCTACCGAGGGGCCGTTCCGCGTAGCCGACGTCGGCATGACGATGATACTGCTGCGTGCGACGCGCGATCTGCTCGCGTTGGCCAAGGCTCTCGCGCGCAACGACGACCGGCCGCAAATCGAAGGGTACCTGCGCCAGCTTGAAACAGGCGTTGACTACCTGTGGGACGACAAGCACCAGACATTCTGTTCGCGGGACACGGTGAACGGGCAGCACTCCGGTATGGTCACCAGTGCGTCGTTCCTGTACGCCTACGCCGACGCGGGTAACGAAGAACAGAGAAAGCAGATGCTCTCTCACTGGGAGAGAATCAGTGCGAACGCAGAGTACATGCTGCCGAGTCACGACCCGGACAACGTGCACTTCGATCACATGCGCTACTGGAAGGGGCCGGTGTGGATGGTCGTCAATTACATGCTGGCGCAAGGCTTCGCAGAGCAGGGCATGCCGGAGGCGGCCGATCGCATCAAAGCAGACTCTCGACGCCTGATCGAAGGATTTGGTTTTAACGAGGCCTTCTCGCCAAAGACCGGTGCCGGCACGGGTGGCAGTGACTTCTCGTGGACGGCTGCGATGTGGCTCGCCTGGTGCGGCCAGGATACGTGACGCATGAATCGTGTGGTCTGTTTCGGCGAGGCGCTGATCGACTTTCTGAATACCGGGCAGGAGCTGGCGGATGGGACCCCGCACAACGTGTTCATCCAGTTTCCCGGTGGCGCTCCGGCCAACGCTGCCGTGGCGGCCGCCAAGCTCGGCGCGAACGCAGCGTTCGCCGGCCAGGTCGGCAACGATCCTTTCGGCTTATTCATCGTCGAGGCGCTGCAGCGATACGGCGTGGATACCAGCCTGACGCTTGTTCACCCGGACGCACCCACGGCACTGGCGTTCGTTTTTCTTGACGAGGCAGGCGAGCGCAGCTTCTCGTTTCGTCGTGACGCCACTGCCGATATCGTAATCACGAGGGGGCAGGTTGGGTCCGATTGGTTCGACGGCGACCCGATACTGCACTTTTGCAGCAACACGCTCACCGACTCTCACATCGCAGGCGTTACTCGACACGTCGTCGATCAGGCGCGAAACCGCGGGGCGACAATCAGTTTCGATGTCAATCTGCGCCACAACCTCTGGTCGGGCGGTGTCGCGGATAAACGAGCAGTTAACGATCTCGTTCCTCAGTCAGACGTCGTCAAATTCTCAACAGATGAACTGGAGTTTCTTTGCGAAGGAGACCGAGACACTTATCTCGAGTCCATCTTCGCATCCGGTCTGGGTGCAGCGCTGATCACGGATGGACCGGGCGATATCGAAGTCGCAACGCCTCAGTCGAGGACAACAGTGTCTCCCCCGGCAGTCGATGCCGTCGATACGACGGGTGGAGGAGACGCCTTTATTGGCGCAGTCCTGTACGGACTCAGCCTGCAGGGCGACATTGCCGGATTCCTCGCGGATGTCGACCGATTGAAGAGTCTTGTTGTTTCTGCATCCCGCTGCGGCGCAATCGCCGTATCGCGCAAAGGCGCCTTCCCATCGTTCCCGACCTTCGACGACGTCGCGGACACATGGAGTATTCAATGACCGACTTTCGCAATCGTGAATTCCTGATTGCACATATCCGCTCGATTCTGGATTTCTACCTGCCGGCATCAGTGGATGCCAGCGGTGGGTATTTCCAGAATTTCAAAGACGACGGGAGCCTGTTTGATCCGGGTCAGCGCCACCTCGTCAGCAGCTGTCGGATGGTCTTCAACTTCTGTAAGGCGTTTGAGTTGTTTCGTGATGCCGACTATCTCAATACGGCAAAGCACGGACTCGACTACATACGCGAACGCCATTGGGACCCGGCACGGGAGGGATACAATTGGACGTTGAACGACGGGCATGTGGCCGATGACCAGACTAATCATTGCTATGGACTGGCATTCGTAATGCTGAGCGCTTCAGCGGCATACGAAGCGGGTCTGGATGGCGCGCGAACGGACATCGAGCGGGCCTGGTCGATAATGGAAACGCGGCTCTGGGATGCGTCGAATGGGCTGTACGCTGATGAGGCGACGGCCGACTGGTCCGAGACCGATGCCTATCGCGGGCAGAACGCCAACATGCACAGCTGCGAGGCGCTTATTGCTGCCTTCGAGGCCACGGGAGAGGAGCGCTACCTAGAGCGTGCCTATGACCTGGCGAGACTCGTGACCATCGAGCTTGCGGACAAGTCGGACGGCCTCATCTGGGAGCATTTCACATCCGACCTGAGCATTGACTGGGAATACAACAAGGACGATCCGAAAAACCTTTACCGGCCGTGGGGCTTCCAGCCAGGACACCAGGCAGAGTGGGCTAAGCTACTGCTGACACTTCACGGCCATCGGTCCGAAGAGTGGATGGTTGAGCGAGCCGTGCAGCTGTTCGATCGGGCGCTCAAAGTCTGCTGGGACGATGAGCACGGCGGCATTCTGTATGGATTCGCACCAGACGGCACGATCTGCGATCCGGACAAATACTTCTGGGTACAGGCCGAATCCTTTGCAGCCGCGGCGCGGCTGTATCGTCAAACGGGTGACGAGAAGTACAGCGACTGGTACCGCAGAATCTGGCAATACGCGTGGGGCCACATGATCGACCATGATTACGGGGCCTGGTATCGCGTTCTGACGAGGGACAATCGGAAATACAGCGACCAAAAGTCTACAGCGGGCGGCAAGTGTGACTACCATACGATCGGCGCGTGCTGGGACGTGCTTCGCATCTCCGCCTGACGCACGGAAGTGTCGAAAAAGCTGTGTCTGCTACGACTTAAGCACCTGATTCAAAGTTGGCACTGCTTCGGTTCGCTATCCCAGTTCTGCTTTGGCCTTTTCGAACCAGCCAATCACAGAGCGCCAATGGTCATCCCCATAGAGACGACGAAACCGAGTGGTTTCCTGTGCGTTTTCATCCTTCCAGACGGCCAGGCGCTGCTCGAGAAACTCGGGGGTCAGTGGGATACCGCACTCTTTTGTGATGCAGTGATGCCAGTGCTCGTAAGTGGTTGGGATGACGTCGTATTGCATGCGGCTCGGACTAGAAAGATTTCAGAACAGGATATCACTTCGTCTCAGAAACCGCGCATTGGTTCAGTGCTTTTGCTCGTCGGGAGATAGTCTTCGCTATCTATGGCCGCCAACCGCGGTCGTCGCTATGATCGGGCGATGCCTATGTCTCGGCTACTGATCATCGTATTCGTTCTTACCGCTGCCGGATGCTCAGGCCCGCAGGAACCCGTCTCAACGGTCGCGCACACGACGGGGCCGTCAGAATTCGTCGGCAGCGAAGCCTGCGCCGACTGTCATGCGGTCGAATACACCGACTGGCAAGGCTCGCATCATGAGCTGGCCATGCAGGTCGCTACTAATCAGACGGTGCTCGGTGACTTCGACAGCGCCAGCGTCGACTACTATGGCGCGACGACTCGTATGTATCGGAACGGCGAGAGCTTCATCATGCAGACCGGAAACGCGTCCGGCGATCTCGAGGAGTTCAGGGTCAGCTACACGTTTGGCATAGAGCCGCTGCAGCAGTACCTGACCGATTTCCCGGACGGGCGCAAGCAGGTGCTTCCGTTTGCCTGGGATACCCGGCCGTCCGGGGAAGGTGGGCAGCGCTGGTACCACCTGCATCCGGATGAGGAGATCCGGCATGACGATGTCCTGCACTGGACCGGTCGCTTCGCCAACTGGAATTACATGTGTGCGGAATGTCATTCGACCGATCTGCAAGTGGGTTATGAACTGGCAACGGACACGTTCAACACCACCTGGTCCGAGGTTTCCGTGGGGTGCGAAGCTTGTCACGGCCCTGCCTCAACTCATGTGCAACAGGCGAATAGCCGTTTCGACGACAGATTTGGTCTGCTGGTCGACCTCGACGATCGCGGGGATGCCGCGTGGATCATGAACCTCGAGACCGGGATCGCCGAGCGCAGCGAGCCGGCGGCCACACGACAGGAGCCGGAGAGCTGCGGACGCTGTCACTCACGGCGCGGTGTCATCGCCGAGCATTACGAGTACGGCAAACCGCTGCTGGATACACATAGGCTCTCTTTCCTTGAGGAGGGCCTTTATCACGCGGACGGTCGGACCCTCGATGAAGTGTTCGTGTACGGCTCCTTCATCCAGAGCAAGATGTATCGCGCAGGCGTGACCTGCTCGGACTGTCACAACCCACATTCCGGCGAGCTGTACACGGGACCGGACCCCAACGACATCTGCGCCCAGTGCCACTTGCCCACGAAGTTCGCGTCAACGGAGCACGCGCCCAGCAATGAATGCGTGTCCTGCCACATGCAGGACGAGATCTACATGGGCGTCGACGCGCGGCGGGATCACAGTTTCCGGCTTCCAAAAACACAGTCCGATCCGAATCACTACGGCGCGGCGATCGCGGCCGCACGGGGTGGCCAGGTCGATGTCGTCGCCGTCAGCGATAAGACCTACCCGGCCATCGCCCGAGCAACGCTGCTGACGCTGCTCCGCGCCCCGTTCACCGACGACGAGATCGCTCTGCTGGAAAGCGCGGTGCGCGACCCGGATCCACTGCTTCGTATCGGTGCATTACAGGCCATACACGCGTCGCCCCCGGAAATTCGCCCATCGCTTGGCGCAAACCTGCTGTCGGACCCGGTTCGTGCGGTCCGAGTGCAAGCGGCGCTGACTTTCGTTGAGACCCGTGATCTGTTGCCGCTGGAAGCGTCGAGAGCGTATGCCGGGGCCGCCGAGGAGTATCGGCAGTCCTTGCTGGCGACCGCAAGCTTCCCCGAATCGATGACCTTCCTGTCTGATTTCGAGTTCCGCATGGGCGATAACGGCCGGGCCATCCAATACCTGCAGCACGCTCTCAGACTCGATCCGAAACTGGCGGTGGCCCGCCATTCCTACGGCCTCGCGCTGGTTCGAGAGCGTCGCTATGACGAGGCATTGGCCGAGCTCGAGCAAGCCTACGAGCTGGATCCAGCCAATGCGCGCTACGCGTTTGTGTACGCGGTCTCTCTCAATTCGCTCGGCAGGGTCAATGAGGCTACGGCGGTTCTCGCGAAGGCGCGTGAAGACTTCCCCGACGACCCAGACATCCTGTCCTTCTGGCGATTGCTAAATCAGTGAACGTTGAGTGACATGTGGCCCTGCGACGTCTCCACCGCCCAAGATTGGGACGCTTTTCTCAGCGGTGAATCAGTTAGCGGTGCTTTCGAGAATACCCAATGCACAAGCGAGTAATTTCTCCGTCGCTGGCACTCGGTTTGCCGACGAAGCTCGGCAGGGCTCGCTCATAAGCCGTTTGCACGAACACGGCCGGGGCCGGGCGCTCTCGGCCATCGTTTTTCGCTCAGACAGCGTTCAGCGGGATCTTGAGATAGCGAACGTCATTGTCCTCCGGGTCGGGGAACTGCCCGGCCCGCACGTTGACCTGGATGGACGGCAGCAGCAGCTTGGGCATGCCGAGCTCCTTGTCACGGCCTTCACGCATCGCTATGAACTCCTGTTCGCTGACCGTCTTGTTAATGTGGATGTTTTCGTCGCGTTGCCGGGCGACCGTTGTCTCCCACGCGTAGCTATCCCGTCCAGGCGCCTTGTAGTCGTGACACATGAACAGGCGGGTGTCGTCCGGTAAGGACAGGATCTTCTGTATCGATGCATACAACTGCGACGCACTGCCACCTGGGAAGTCGGTGCGCGCCGTTCCGAAATCCTGCATGAACAGCGTATCGCCAACATACGCCGTGTCGCCGATGACGTAGGTGATGCAGGCCGGTGTGTGACCCGGAGTGCCCATGACGCGGCCCTCGATATCGCCGACGGCGAACGTGTCGCCATCGGAGAACAGCCGATCAAACTGGCTGCCGTCCGTCGCCAGGTCGGCAATGTTGAATACGCCCCTGAAAGTCTCCTGCACGGCCGTGATCTGTGCGCCAATGCCCGTCTGTCCGCCGAGCTTGTCCTTCAGATACGGTGCGCCGCTCAGGTGATCCGCGTGGACGTGCGTCTCAAGAATCCAGTCGACGCTCAGTGCGTTCTCACTGACGTACTCGATGACGGCGTCAGCTGATGCTGTCGACGTGCGTCCGGAAGCCGCGTCATAGTCGAGCACAGGGTCGATGACGGCAGCGCGGCTCGTCGCGGGATCGCTGACGACATAGGTGACGGTAAACGTCGCTTCGTCAAAGAACGCTTTTACATCGGGTCTGGGCATATCGGGTTCCTGTCTGGAATCGGGCGCATACCATTATGTCTCCGACCTGCAGAAAGTTGTGAGATTTATTTCCGTCGCAGGGTACTGGCAGGAAGCCTCTGTGCTAGGCTGCCGCAGTGTGCGGACGGCCCCATGATCATGTCACGGTCATAGCGGCCGCGCCGGAACAAATGACTTCACAATTTTCGGAAAAATACATCCAATGAGAGAACTGCCAGCAGCCACGGTCGCCAAGGAGCTCGGCGACGGGCAGATCGTGCTCATCGACGTGCGCGAACCCCATGAATATTCAGAAGCGCGCATCAAGGGCGCGCTGAACTATCCACTATCTACCTTCGTGCCCGAGGCGCTGCCAGCGGGTGGTGCGCGCGAGGTTGTCCTTCACTGCGGCACGGGCCAGCGTTCAGGCATGGCGCTCGAGAAATGCGCTGCGGCCGGCGTGGGCGTGCACGCACACCTCCAGGGCGGGCTGGGGTCGTGGGTCGATGCGGGCCTGCCGGTGCTGTCGGTGGACCCGAGCACGGGTGAGATCGCGCGCGACTGAGGCGCGTCGCCACTCGCGAGACAGCGAGCTCCTCCAACGGGCACGGCAGCCCCGTAATGCGTGATCTGCGTATGGCGCCGACCGGCGTACCAGCAGAAAAATAGCGACAACGACCCAAGAGGAGCCAGGCATGCAGGACTATCCGCATTATTACCGCGCCACGGCTAGTGCGGCGGCAGAATCCAGCGTCGACGTCACGAGCCCCGGGCTCGAATCTATCGAGACGGCCCCGCCGCCGGAGTTCGGCGGCCCGGGCGATCTCTGGTCACCGGAGACACTGCTGGCCGCGGCCGTGGCGAACTGCTTCATCCTGAGCTTCCGTGCGATTGCCCGTGCGGCGAAGCTCGAGTGGAACGCGCTGAGCTGCGACGTTGAAGCTGTGCTAGACCGCGGAGAAGACCGCGTTACGAAGTTCACCGAGATCAGCGAGCGAGTCGTGCTCGACGTGCCTGCCGGCACGGACCCGGCAAAAGCAAGACGGCTGCTCGACAAGGCCGAGCATGTTTGCCTGATCACCAACTCGATGACGGCGACGACCACGCTGGAGGCGGAGGTGCGCGTCGCAGACTGATGGAAGCGCGCTTAGTGCGCACTGCCGACGTTCTGTTTCCACGAGTACCGGGGTCCGGGTCCCGGCCGAAGCCGGGAAGCGTTCGTTCGACGCTGGCAGGCTCGGCGAATGCTATGCGCCTTCGGTCGCAGCTTTGCGTTGCGTCGTGAGGGCGTCGGCGAAGGCGTGATTCTTGTCCCGATGTCCCATCTCGTCTTCTCGCACGGCGATGACTACGTCGCGCAGTCGCGCGTTCGCGGGTAGCTGCCAGTAGTCGATGGCGATGTCGGGTGCCGGGACGTTCTCAAGGCGGCCGGCATCGATCTCGGCGAGGTAGTCCGTGTAGCTGCGTACTGCTTCCTCTTCAAAGTACGCAACGATGCGATGTGCCGTTTTCGCCGAGAACAGGTAGATGAAGAAATACAGGTTGTAGAAGATCGCCTGCGCAACCATGATCAGCCCGCGCTCGAAGCTGCTCGGATTGGCGATGTGGATGAAAGTCATCAGGTGCATGCGCTCGTTCTCTGCCTCATCCAGCAGCTCGCGGATCCAGCCCTGGTCATCACGAATGTGGCGGATGGCCTTCAGGTGCTGCAACAGGCCGCCGACCATGCCCGGCACGGCCGCGACCGTTTCGAGAACCACAGCGCGGTGTCCATAACGGCGCCGGAAGAAGGCGTCCGCGAAAAAGCGCAGCAAGCGTGTGAAACCCAGCGCAATCCTGTCGGACAGATTGCGAGGCGAGCGATGTTCGGGGCCCGAGTTGTTCATGATCCTCTCCTTTAACCTTCTTAGAACTTGGGGCCAGGGAGCCGTTTTCACGTCGAGTTTTCCTTGCCTGACGATGAAAAAAACCGAAGTGAACAACGGCCGTCTTCGCGCCGGATTATCTGGGCAGGTAAAAGTGCTTCGGGCCGTGCCGTTGCGGACGCTGACTGACCATTCGTCGTAGCTTCGCGAGAGCGCCCCGGAGTCCCGGTGCCCGTCGCCGCTTGCCGCCTGCGCGCTTCAGTCGAACGACCGGGGCGCGCCAGCGGCCGATTCGCAACATCGCCGCTAGTCAGGGTCGTATACGGGCGGGTATCCGTCGGGCTGTTTCTTGAAACGCTTGTAGAGCCACCAGTATTGCTCCGGTGCTTCGCGGATCAGGTCGGCCAGCGACGCGTTGATCGCCTCCAGCGCTGGTCCAACTTCAAGCGTTGCGATGTCCTGCTCGGCCTGCCGCACGATCAGCTGGTACCCCTCGCTGCCCGGCAGGCGTTTCGCGAACGCGAAGAGCACGACTGCCTTCGAGCTCTTCGCGAGCCTCGGCAGTAGCGTCATCGTGTAGGCAGGATGTCCGAAGAAGTCGGCAAACTCACCCTGGCCGGTCGGCGTCTGGTCTGGCATCAGCGCGACGAGCTCACGCTTCCTTAGCGCCTTGCCCATCGCGCGTATCCCGCTGGCGTCTGTCGGTACCAGTCTCGCACCCATTCGTTGTCGGGCATCTCGAACGAGTTCGTCGAAGCCGGGGCGGTTCCTGGCCTTGAACATCCCCGTCATCGGGTAGTGTTTGGCGAGGTAGATGCTGACGATCTCCCAGCAGCCGCAA
Source organism: Woeseiaceae bacterium (assembly GCA_030066655.1). Lineage (GTDB taxonomy): Bacteria > Pseudomonadota > Gammaproteobacteria > Steroidobacterales > Woeseiaceae > UBA1847. Next base: position 11,680 of record JASJBE010000056.1, read on the forward strand.
TGCGGGACGGCCAGGATCACGCCGCGGTCCTGTCGGCGAGCCTCGTCAATAAGCGATTCACCATCGCACGATGTTATGAGGGCGAGGAGTTCGTCAGGATTGCCGCGCCACATCTTGCCCCCCTCCAGTATCGTCTTCCCGGCTTCAGCAAGTGCCTGCTTCGCCAGCGTGTCGCGGTCCTCCGGGTCCAGCTCGGGAAAGCACAAGCGAAGGTTGGTCTCGACGGTATGCCGCGTATCGCCGTTGGTGAGCCAGGCTATCTGGCCGATCAGTGACCCCAAACCGTGCACAACGCGCAGGGGCAGGGCATTCATGAGTGCCAGTGCCGACTTGAACAGGAAGTACTTCATGGATGGCGCTGAGTGACGACGCTAAATCGCAGGGGACCCGAGGCCGGCCGCAGTGGATGGAGCACCGGCTGCCCGGATGCAGTCATCGGGACGACCGTAATTCGGTAACACTGTGGGAGCGGGCATCGGCCAATCCGGCGTTGCTGTGTTGACAGTACCGCAAGTGTAGCGCAAACGACTGGCAGCACCGCGCATCGGAGCAAGCGGTAGGCAGGCCAACGGGCCTCCCTTCGCGTTTTGGACCACGCTGAGTTCGGTGACCCAGGCTCCGATCGCAGCAGGTCCGATTTCGACGTAGCGGGGCACGGCGACAGCGCCGTGTTCTTTTGTAACCGGCACGGATATCGCCATAATGGATCTGATAGTGACTCACCGGATGGGACAGTCATGAGCGATCAGGTCTTCAGTTTTGAGTCCCGCGTCAGGCCAGAATGGATCGACCACAATGGCCATATGAACGTGGGCTACTTCGTCGTGGCGTTTGACGAGGCGACCGATGCGGTCTATGAGCCCTGGGGAATCGGCGCTGCGTACCCGGACTTGAGCGGATGCTCGGTGTTCACGCTGGCGGTGAACGTCGACTACCTGTCAGAGCTGTTCGAGGGTGATCCGATCATCGTTGACACGCTGCTGCTCGATCACGACGCGAAGCGCATTCACTACATTCACACGATGCGCCATGCCGAGACGGGCAAGCCGGCGGCGACCAACGAGTGCCTGTGCATGAACGTTGATCTGTCGACGCGGCGCTCCGCCGAGTTTCCTGATGATGTGCAGGCAAAGCTTTCCGCCGCCCGGTGGCACGGCGACTGGCCCGAGCAGGCAGGGCGCAAGCTCGGCATACGGCGGAGTTAACAAATGCTGTCAATAAGAAACCCGCCGACGGCTGGCCTCATGACAATACTATTGCCAGGTCTGTTTCTGCTCCTCGGGTGCTCTCCACCACCCCCGACGGCTGCAGACAAACAGGAGGGCGACTCTGCTGGCCCTTCAATTCCTTCTCTTTCTGTCCTGACTGTTGAGAGTCTGAAAAAACGGACCTATGGCTCGACGCTGACGTTTCTTGATAGACGCATCGATGACGCACCTCGGACCTTCATTGCGGAATACGAGTCGGACGGTCTTGACGTATTAACGCGCGTGGATATACCGACGACCGCGTCGCCTGCAGGCGGTTTCCCGGTTGTACTCTTCCTGCACGGCTGGGTAGGAATTGACGGTGCGCCCTCATTCGACTTCTACCTGAAAGGAGAGTCGTCTTACCAGGCGATGATCGATTTCTACGTCGATGCCGGCTACGTCGTGCTTACCCCGGGCTTCCGCGGTCACGGCGGTGCCGACGGTATTGACTTTATGGCCGCCTGGGATAATGGCAGCTACGTGTCTCCGGTTTTCTATGCCATCGACACACTCAACCTGATTGACAGTCTCGACTCCGTAGCAGGCCAGGCCGACATGGCTGAGCTGTTCGATATCGACACGGAGCATGTTTTCCTCGCCAGCCACTCTCAGGGCGGCGATGTCGCGTTGATCGCCGCTGCCGTCGCGGGGGAGGGATCCCGGTTGCGCCATGGAGTCGCCGGAACGTCAATCTGGGCGGGGACATTCCAGTCGCGCTTCGTGCAACTGGAGACCTACTACCCGATGCAAACGACCACCGAGGCATTTTTCGCCGGCGATGGAAGCTGGAACGGCACGCCCGTCGGCGATGATGGAACGGTGAACAAGCACTTTGTATTCGCTTATCCCTCAGACTGGATCGGCACGACCGACAGATCGACATGGACCTGGCAGCATGAGACCTGGTCGCTGCCCTCGGTTGCCGACGCCTGGAACGTGAAACTTGAGCAGATGTACTCGGCCGTCAACGAATCTGTCGAAGACATCGACGGTGCGAGCTATGCCATTGTTCAAGAGGATGGTGTGGCAAGTATCCGGCATGACGAGCGGGTTGAGGCGGCGATGGCAGAAATCGGTGCGTTTCACACGCCTGAGTACCTGACCGAGCCACTGTCACTGCATTTCTCCGATCGCGATTTCTACTCGTTTCCGGACTGGAATCACGAGCTCTGTCGTCGGGTGAACGGAGCCGGAGGGGACTGCACAGCGCATGCGTATCCCGGTACCAACCACAGCTTGAGAGTCAGCGAACATCGCTGGTTCTCCCCCGAGGGCACAGGCGACGGTTTTGCCGTGGCGCTTCAGCGCGACCAGCGTCGTTTTGAACAGACTCGGAAAGCTCGCTGAAGCTAAAGCTGTTCGCGAGGCTTGCCGGCGAAGTGCCGCACACGAGCAAACACATCCACGCCCAGCTGCCGCAGCACGTCGGCGATATCGATGGGTACCCAGTTCTCGGCAATGAAACCCGCGCTAACGCGGTAGAAGTCCATGACCCGGAAGTGCACCTCGCGCCCGGTCGGCCCGAGGCCCAGCCAGTCCGGGCCCGAGTGCGTACCTATGACGGACGGCCAGCCGCCGGTCACGACATAGTCTCCGTCGCAGATATTCGCGACATGGACGTTCAGACGGCGATCCGGGAAAGCCCGCAGGAAGGGGATCTGGTGATGCGCTTCGAATCCAGACAGGCCCTTGCTGGTTCCGATACCGGATGGTCCGTACCACATGAAGCCGGGTTCCCAGTAACGAGCGTGGTCCATGCTTTTCAGGTCCTTGCCGTCGAACTTGCCAAGGCCGGCATGCATGGCTTTGACGAGCTTCAGTGCCTTCTGGCCACGGTCGAAGTCGCAGGCGTGCAAAACGCCGTCGCCCGTCATCGGGCCGGCCCACGGCGCCTCTGTGCCGAGGCTCGGTGCGATCGGCCAGAAACCCGCCTGGCGCAGGAAGTCGAGGGTATCGATCAGCACATGCGACTCGACGATCCTGCTATCCGCGACTTCATGGATCTCACAGCAGCGCAGGCTGACTATCTCATGGGTGGGCGGAACGTCGAGCCAGGGCTCGCGCATAACGCCCTGCAGGAAGGTCATCGCGCAGACAAAGTCCTTGCCTTCGTAGCTGCCGGCGACAACGATCTGGTCGCGTCGCTCCATGTTCGGGAATGCAATTCGGAGTGGGCGCCACAGTGCATCGGCTACGTCTTTGGCTCCCTCCAGTTCATTGACCGGGTGGAACGCGTTGACGGTTACGTCGTCGGCATAGATCGATGACACGCTCTCATTGAGCTTGGCGATATCAGAACTAAATACGTTCTGCAGTCCGGCGGCTACAGCCAGCTTATTGGCCGTATGCTCGTCGGTTCTGTTGTCGGTCATGTCAGGCGGCTCGTTCTTTGTAGCGCGTGACCCTTAAGTCTGCCTGAGCTTTGTGTCCTTCCATACCTTCCAGTGCACAGAGTCGCGAGCAGTACTCGCCGATTCTCGCCGTTGCTTCCGGCGTGACGCGTTGGTAGGTGCAGGTCTTGATGAACTTCCCGACCCAAAGGCCGCCGGTGTATCGGGCAGCCAGCTTGGTGGGCAGCGTGTGGTTGGTACCGATGACCTTGTCGCCATAGGCCACGTTCGTCTCGGGGCCTAAAAACAGCGCGCCGTAGTTGGTCATGTTATCGAGAAAGTACTGCGGGTCCCGGGTCATGACCTGGACGTGCTCGCTGGCGATACGGTCCGCCTCGGCGACCATTTCTTCTTCCGTGTCGCAGAGGATGATCTGGCCGTAGTCCGCCCAAGCCTTGCCTGCGACGTCGGCGGTGGGCAGGACCTTGAGCTGCTTTTCGATCTCCTTCTGCGTGTCCTCGACGAGTTTCGCGGAGTTTGTCAGCAGGATTGCCGGCGAGTTCGGTCCGTGCTCGGCCTGGCCTAAGAGGTCCGTGGCCGCCATTTCCCCATCGCAGGTCTCGTCGGCGATGATCAGGGTTTCTGTCGGTCCGGCGAACAGGTCGATACCGACTCGTCCGAACAGCTGGCGCTTCGCCTCAGCCACAAACGCATTGCCAGGGCCGACCAGCATGTCGACCGGGGCGATCGTCTCGGTGCCGAGCGCCATCGCGCCGACGGCCTGGACGCCGCCCAGGCAGTAGATCTCATCGGCGCCGGCGAAGTGCATGGCGGCGACAATGGCATCGTTCGGCTTGCCGTCGTGCGGCGGAGCACAGGCGATGACGCGTTTGACGCCGGCGACCTTGGCCGTCAGCACGCTCATGTGGGCACTGGCCACCATCGGGTACTTGCCGCCGGGGATGTAGCAGCCGGCGTTATTGACAGGCACATTCTTGTGGCCCAGGAACACACCCGGCGAGGTCTCTTCCTCGACGTCTTGCAGAGAGGCGCGCTGGATCTCTGCAAACTTGCGAATCTGGGCCTGCGCAAACTTGATGTCGTCGATCGTTTGCTGCGGCAGACGTTCGACAGCCGCCTGGATCTCCTCGTCCGACAGGCGGAAGCTCTCGGGCGACCAGTTGTCGAATTTCTCGGACAGTTCGCGCACGGCTGCGTCGCCGCGCTCGCCGATGTCGGCGAGGATGCCCTCGACGATCTCTTTCACTTTTGCGTCCATATCAGCGGCCTGCTCAGCGCTGATACCTTCCTTAATCACCTTGATCACGGTGCGTTCCTCTCAAATTCCTAAAGTTAGTGGCTTAACGTCGGTGCTTTCGGGCGGTCGCCGCCGCGAACGACGTACGCCTCAACGACTGCATCACCGTTGTTCACAAATTGTCTTGCTGCGCCCACCGGTATCGTCAATACGTCGCCGGGCCCGAGCTCGACGTCGCCCTCCGGCAGGCTGACCAGCAGTGAACCGGCTTGCAGCATAAACACCTCTTCCTCGTGCCTGACATGCTGCGGTGACTCGCTGCCCGGGTCCATGGCGATGTAGCGAAGCTGGAAGCCGTGCTGCCAGGCCATCTTGCCGGCTGCCAGCCCTTCGACCTCACTGGCCTCGCCTATGAGCGGATACTCGCGAACCCCCTGCAGCACCGCGGAGGGCGTCGCATCCAGTTCACCGCGAGTTACGACACAACCGCCCATGTCCTCGGCCAACAGCTTGTCGAGCCGCTTGACGTCTTCGTCAGTCGTCGGCGGCATCGACCGCTTGCCGGGCGGGATTGACTCACCCCGAGTCGTGTCGACGAGGCTGCCGTCTTCCAGCAGGATGAGACCGTATTCGCGGGCGTTGTCGAACACGTACGGCGCCCAGGTCACATGGCCCGGGTCATCACCGCCGAGCACGGCGAACAGGAAGCCCGTGTCCTCGCCGACGTTCGTGAAGCCGCGGAAGGTGTGGATCGGAATCGAGATCGTGTCGCCCGGCTCGAGGATGACGTCTCCGTCTTCCTTGTTGGGTCCCATATGAAACGCCCACGTGCCCGAATGCACGACGAAGACTTCAGCGGTCTCGTGGCTGTGCTGCGAGTTGATGCAACCCGGTGGCTGCCTCGCCCCACCGATGTTGAAACCGTGCGGGATGTTTATATGTACGTGCTGATCCGGGCTCTCGGCAACGCCGGGGCCGATGATGGTGAAGTTTTCCTTCTCCTTGCTGCCGGGCGTGCGTGTATCGATGAATGCGGTCGTGCAGGGTTTCAGGTCCGAATAATGCACGACGCGATCGGTCAGGATCGGCGCGGCGGAAGCTGCTGTCTCAGGCATGTGCTTTGTTATCCCCGGGGCGGTGATGCCCCCCCAAAAGCTAGTCGACAGAATGTACTTCGAATGCAAATCGCATTCAACCTGATCAACACTGATTTTCTGGTCGCCAAAGGTACGAAATACCGGGGCTGCATGGGATTTGAGCTGCATTCGAAGTACAATCGCCGCGGCCGGCCGGCAGGCGGCCTCAAAATCGTTAGGAGAGTTACATGGCGGAAGCTCGTAAAGGGGCTTACGGACCCGACGACGACATCGTCGACTTTATCTTAGGCATCACGTTCGAAATCTGGGAGGAGCGTGGCGTTGAGCTGATCCACCAGTACTATGCTAAAGACTGTATCGTCTGGGGTCTGGACGGCATCACCCACGGCGCGCAGGCAGTGGTGGACGCCACGTGGGCGACGCTTGAAGCCTTCCCGGACCGTAAACTCCTGGCGGAGGACGTGATTTGGGCCGGCAACCGTGAGGATGGCTACTACACGTCGCACAGGCTGCTTAGTATGGCGACCAACGAGGGGCCGACGGTTTACGGTGCGGCAACCGGCAATCGCATCCGCATGACGAACATTGCCGACTGCTACATCGAGGACGGATTGATCACCAAGGAATGGCTGATCCGGGACAACATGATGTTCGCGGAGCAGCTCAGCGCGGACCCGGTACAGGCCGCCTGCGACATGCGAGCTCGGCGGACAGACGAGCACAACGATTGGCTGCACGCGGAGCACGAGCGAGTCACAAACGTGACGCCGCCTGAGACGGTAGAGAACGCTGTGTTACCTGCCGACGACCCGGAGGCCTTCGCCTGGCGAGCACTCTGGAGTGTCTGGACGGGCAACAAGGCCGTATTCGATACGTTGCACGCGCCGTATTGTGTGTTGCATCGGTCTCCGTTCCGCCACTACTCGGGTCGTGATGAGGTCTTCGGCTACTACGCGACGCTGCGTGAGATTCTCGGACATGCGAGCTTCAGCATCGATCATGTCGCGACCCAGCCTTTCGAATCCAACGGCATCGACATTGCCGTGCGATGGACGGCCGCAGGCACACACGACGGTGACGTTATGGGCGTCAAACCGACCGGCAAGCCGATGTTTATCATGGGTGTGACGCACTGGCGATGCATCGCAGGTCGCATCGCGATCGAGATGACGGTATTCGATGATCTCGCGGTCTTAAGCCAGATCATGGAGCATTGATGCGTCACATCGTTGATGCACACCATCACCTGTGGGACCTGAATGCGTGCCGCTACCCGTGGCTGATGGCCAAAGGCGTCAAACGCTTCTTCGGTGACCCGACGCCGATCCAGAAAAGCTACCTGGTCGAAGACCTGAGACGGGATGCGCAGGACTACGTCATCGATGCCTCGGTCCATATCCAGGTCGGTGTCGCCGAGGGCGACGAGCTTAGGGAGACCGAGTGGCTCGAGTCGACCGCTGAGTCGACTGGTTTGCCGAGCGCCATCGTCGCCTATTGTGCGCTGGAGCAGCCGGATGCGCCCGGGCAAATCGACGCGCAGTCAAAGCATCCGAGGGTTCGCGGACTCAGGCAGATCGTCGGTCGATCCGACGAAGAGGATGCCCTAAGCGGCTCCGGCTCCCTGATCGCAGACCCGGCATGGCTCGAAAACCTGAATCTTCTCGGTGACATGGGCCTCTCTTTCGACCTGCAGCTGACACCACGGCAGGTACCGGCCGTGGCCGAGGTACTGTCACGCGTGCCGAACACGCGGGTGGCCTTGTGTCACTGCGGTTCACCGTGGGACCAGACGGAGGCCGGACTCGCATCCTGGCGAAAGGGGCTGGAACTGCTGGCCGGGCTGCCGCAGGTCAGCTGCAAGATTTCGGGATTAGGGATGTTCGACCACCAATGGACACTGGATTCGATCCGGCCGATTGTCGAAGCCTGTGTCGATATCTTCGGCGCTGAGCGATGCATGCTCGGCTCGAACTTCCCGGTCGACAAGCTGCACGCGGATTATTCACGCGTCTGGGGCGCCTTCGAGACCATCCTCGCATCGCTGCCGGACGATGAACAGGCAAGACTATTTGGTGATGCGGCCAGGTCGTTCTACCGGATCTCCGCCGCGAGCTGATTGGCGCCACGCAGCAGCATCGAATGGTCCGAGCTGAGCAGGAACAAGCTCGCACCGAGCTCTCGCCATCGAGGCAATTCAGACAGGTCCGGCGTAAACATGCCGACCGCAGTGCCTGTCGCTGTACAGGCCCGGCAAACGTCTTCCACGGCATCGACAACCGCTTTGTCCATCGGGCTCAAGCCCATCGCAACCGCGAGGTCGATCCGTCCAATAAAGGCGGCGTCGACACCCGCGACCGCCGCGATGTCGGCTGCGCTGCTCAGCGCAGGCAGGTCCTCGATCTGGACAATGACGGTCGTGTTCTTTCCGCTGTCTTCCAGATGCTGTTGCATCGAGTGTGTCCCGTAACCTGCCGCACGCGGCGATCCGGCATAGCCGCGACCGCCATCGCCGAAATGACAGGCTCGCACGATACGCTGAGCCTGCTCGGCACTGGTCACATGCGGAACGATGACCCCGGTAGCGCCGCTGTCAAGCGCGTTTCGCAGTTCCGACGCCGAGTCGTCGCTTACGCGAACGAGGCACGGCATTTTTGCCGCACGTAGCGCAGCGATGCACAAATCGGTTTCGGTCCGACCGAAAGGGGCATGCTCGGCGTCGAGGGCAATCGCGTCGAGATCCGACAGGCCGAGCACCTCGGCGATGATCGGCGACGGCGTTTTCATGAACGTGCCCATCATGGGTTTTGAGTCACGCAGTGCCTGGCGGAATTTCTGTTCGCTCATCGTTTATCCCCAGAGTCTGTCTGATGCTATCGAGGCGCCTTCGACCATCGCGCCGAGTTTCGCGTAGACGATGTTCTGATCAACGGCACCGAAGCCCGCGAAGGTGGAGAAGCCGCAGTCGGTCCCCGCAATGACCCTGTCCCTGCCGACGATGTCCGCAAATCGGCAGATGCGCTCCGCAACCAGCTTCGGGTGCTCGATAAAGTTCGTCGTCGAGTCTATGACGCCGGGGATGAGTACCAGCTCGTCCGGCAGGTCGGCCTCGGCGAATACCTCCCACTCGTGCGCGTGACGCGGGTTCGATGACTCGAACAGCAGGGCGCCGACGTTGGCCTCGAGCGCTATCGGCAGGACCATTTCCATCGGCGCATCGTGATGATGCGGACCTTCGTAGTTACCCCAGCACACGTGCAGCCTTACTCGATCTTTGGGTATCCCCTCGAGTGCCCGGTTCAGAGCGCTGACGTGCAGTCGTGCTTGTTCCTCGTATTCGGCGTCGGGCTTGCCTTTGAACAGCATGTGCCGACCCAGTCCGAGGTCCGGAGAATCGAGCTGCAGGACGAGACCGGCATCGACAATGGCCCTGTACTCGACCGCCATCGCGTCCGCGAGGGCAAAGAGGTATTCCTCGTGCGTGTCGTAGTGTTCATTGGGCTGGAACAACGCAATCACCCCGGGCGATGCGGCATTCATGAAGCCCTCAGTCGGCGGGCTGTCCTTCATTGCATCGAGCATGTTGGCGATGTCCGTCTCGGCCGGCCCGGTGTCTTTGACGCGGATATCGCCGACGCAACACGGACGGCGGTAGGTTGGAGTGCCGCCTGACTTAGCCTGCCTTTCCAGGAAGGATGGAAACTCCTCGAGGTCGCTCGGTGGTTGTCTTGAGCTGTCGCCGTCGAAGCCTGTAATGCGATCCTTGATGTAAGTGGCGTAGCTGATCTTGCTCATTTCGCCGTCGCTGACGATGTCGACACCGGTCGAGACCTGCTTCGCGACGACGTCGTGCACAGCGTCGTGAATCACCGCTTCCGCATCCGCCGGGGACTCTCCTTTCTCCAGTGCGAAGACGACGTCAGTCACCGCGGCTGATCGCGGCAGGCTGCCGACATGTGTGGTCAGTATTCTCTGTTCGCTGGTCTTCATTCAGTGCTCCTTATTGTTCCAGCAGTCGACGCAGCGCGTCGGTAACTCTGTCGGCCTGCTCTAGTGATGCGATGTGACCGCACTCCTCGACGATCTCCAGGGTTGCGCCCGGTATGCGGCTCGCCATCAGATCATGGTACTCGACGGGACACAGGTGGTCTTCGGCACCGCACAGGACCAGTGTCGGGCAGTCGATCGTCGGCAGCGTCGGTAGGCTGTCGGCACGGTCACGCAGCGCGACAGACTGTCTTTCGAACACGTCGGGTCCGAGGTCTAAAGCCATGTCCAGTAACACTTGCAGCAGCGCCTCATCGTCACGATTCGCCTCGGCCAGGTAGAGCGGTTTCAGCTGTTCGATCGCAACCTCACGCAGGCCGCCGGCCAGTACGGCCTCGATTTGCTGCATACGGACAGGCCGGCGCTCCGCGGCGTCGGCGTGCGGGTTTGTGTCGAGCAGAGCCAAATGCGTGACGCGCTCGGGCGCCTGTCGCCAGATCTCGAAGGCGATGATGCCGCCCATCGACAGGCCGACCATTGCAAACCGTTCGGGTGCGCCAGCCAGTGCGCTCTCTGCGAGACCCTCGATACTGTCTGACGTTGTCGTATCTGCGTGGAAAGCGGGAAAGGGAAGCGAATCGGTCTGGGGCCACCAAAGACGCCCATCGCACATCATGCCGGGCAAGTAGAGAACGGCCTCTGCCGGCATGGCTAGGGCCTGTCAACACGATGTGGATGAACCCTGCCGGCGGCCATTTTTTCGTGCGACAAAGCAGAGGGAGCGTTGTTTGGCCACGCTAAAGAAGCGACTGAGTACGTTGCCGGCAGGAAAATGGGCGCGGCCCTGCGGGTTGCCCCTGGAAAAGCGTCACTGGGCGTTGCTCGTCGCTCATTTGGATTCACCAAACCTCACTCCTCGCGCCTACATTGACGCTTTTCCAGGGGCAACAGGGTTCATCCACATCGTGCTAACAGGCCCTACTCGGCTGGGTTCAGTTTCGCAGAACTGCCCCGAACCGGAATCCCGGAGAAAGACCGCTTTTCAGGCGAAAGCTCGGGATTCTCGATGCGTTCCAGCAGCATCGAAGCCGCTGCCAGCGTCATTCGTTGTACCGGCTGTCTGACCGTGGTCAGGGCGTAAGCCGAGTAGCGCGCGGGGCCGACACCGTCAAAGCCAACGATGGAAATATCCCCGGGGACCGACAGCTTGTGCGACTCGCGCGCCTCGTCGATGCAGCCGATCGCCATGACATCGTTGGCCGCGATCACCGCATCCGGCGGTGAGCCGCGCTTGCTGACCAGCTCTGAGAAGCACTCGCGGCCCGTCTCGTAGCCGAAGTCACCGCTCACGGTCGTGATATCGGTAATGCCGAGGCTCTTCAACTCGTTCAGAGCGCCAGTCCTGCGTTCGATGCTGACGATCGAGTCGCCGGGACCCTCGACGACACCGAAAGAGCGGTGCCCGGCATTGACGAGTTCATCGACCAGCCAGCGCTCGCCTTCCTCCTGGTCGCACCGGATCGAGCTGACCTGTTGGCCCGGCGCGCTCCGGTTGTAGAACACGACCGGTATGCCGGCGTTGTCGATCGTTTCGAGCTGGCCGGGCGTGAACATGGCGGCCGTCAGGATGCCGTCGACGCGGTACTGCAGCATCTGTTCGACCACGCTCTCGGTATCGCTCTCCCTTTCCAGCGCGAAGAGCAGCACGCGGACGCCTTTTTCCGAGAAGCGCTGCGTCAGCTGCACGAGCACTTCCGGGTAGTACAGGTTGGTGAGTTTTGAGATCACGACGGCAACCATGTTGGACCGCTGCGTGATCAGGCCGCGGGCAATGGCATTCGGTCGATAGCCCAGTTGGTCGGCCGCGGCCATCACTCGCTCGCGCATGGCTTTCGACGCACTGGCGCCGTCCTGGAAGACGCGAGAGACCGCTGACTGGGACACGCCGGCGAGCGTGGCGACGTCATACGAAGTCGCGCGCCTTTTGTCAGAATTGTTGCCGTTGTCGCCGGTTTTCGGGTGCTTTTTCATTGTTGTTCGCGAGACCGACCGCTTCCAATGTCGGTCGATGGTAGGCAGTATTGCATTCGTATGCAATTCGGAGCCTGCAATGTCTGACGCGCTCGCCGGGGAAACGGCGCTGGTGACGGGCGCCGGTCGAGGACTGGGCCGCGCCTGCGCCGAAGGTCTCGCTGATGCGGGGGCTTCGGTGATTGCCGTGGCGCGGTCATCCGACGACTTGGCGGAGGTTGCAGCACACGCATCCGGGCGAATCGAGGCCTGGACTGCCGATGTGACCGACGACGCCTTCGTCGAGCGGGTCGCTGCGCTGGACTCGCTGTCCATTATTGTCAACAACGCTGGCGGCAACCGGCCGGGGCCGTTCGTCGACATCGATGCGGAGTCTCTCGACGCGATTCTCGAGCTGAATGTACGTGCGTGTTTTCGAGTCGCCCAGGCGGCGGCGCGCACGATGATACGTTCCGGTACGGCGGGTTCGATTATTCACATGTCATCGCAGATGGGACATGTCGGCTCGCCCGGCCGAACCGTGTATTGCATGACGAAGCACGCCATTGAAGGGCTTAGCAAGGCGATGGCCGTGGAGCTGGCGCCGCAGGGGATTCGCGTCAACACGGTAGCGCCGACGTTTGTTGAGACGCCGCTGACGCGACCGATGCTCCAGAACAAAGAATTCAGGGACTTCGTTTACGGGATGATTCCTATGGGCAAGCTGGCCACCGAAGACGATGTTGTCGCTGCAGTCCTGTACCTGGCCTCACCGTCGGCGGGCATGGTCACCGGGCATAGCCTGGTCATCGACGGAGGCTGGACGGCCCAATAACAAGAACGAGGGGGGAACATGGCTGAATTCGGCACACTCAACTGGGTAATCCTCATTACCTATGTGTTGCTCAACCTGCTGCTCGGCTGGGTGCTCAGCAAGCGGGTCGAGACCGCGGAAGATTTCTATCTCGGGCGGCGCACGACGCCGTGGTGGGCCATCGGTATCTCCGTCATAGCGACCTACGTCAGTGCGCTGTCCTTTCTTGGTGGACCCGCCTGGGCGTATTCAGAAAGCCTCGCGGTCGTTGCGATTCACCTGAACTATCCGATCGTCGTTTTCGTCGTCATCACGTTCTTCCTGCCCTTCTTTTTTAATTCAGGTGTCGCCTCAATTTACGATTACATGGAGCGACGATTCGGCCCGACCTCCCGTGCCGTTATCTCCGGTGTGTTCCTGGTCTCGCAGGCGCTGACGTCCGCTGCGATTCTGTATGCGACGTCGCTGGTGATTGAGTTCATCACCGGCATCGACGTCCGCACCGCCATCGTCGTCGTCACCGTGATCGCATTGATCTACACGATGATGGGCGGCATCACGGCAGTCATCTGGACCGACGTCGTGCAGGCCGGCGTCCTGTTCGTTGGCGCGCTGATCATATTCTTCGCGCTGATCAACAACATGCCCGCGCCGATTGGCGAGGTGATGGAGGGCCTGAAAGCGGAGGGTAAGACCAACCCACTGAATTGGTCGTTCGACCTGAAGCAGGAAGCGACCGTCTGGTCCGGCGTCATCGCGATGACGATTTTTCACATCACCGTCTACGGCGCCAACCAGATGATGGTTCAGCGAACGCTGGCGGCACGCAACATCGGTGATGCCAAGAAATCCTTCCTGCTGATGGGCTTCGCCGCGTTCTTCATTTACTTCCTGTTCTTCCTGCTCGGCGTGCTGTTGTACGGCTATTACGACGGGCGTGAGTTTGAGGACGGCAACACAATCATCCTGACGTTCGCGACCGACTACGGATTGCCGGGGCTGATGGGCATCATCGCGGCGGCGGTCGTCGCGGCCTCGATGTCGTCGCTGGACTCATCGTTCAACTCGCTGGCAACGATCTCGACTGTCGACTTCTACGAGAAGTACTTCAAGCGCGGTGCGTCGGCCGAGCATTACCTGACCGTGACCCGCGGGTTCACCGTTCTGTGGGCCATTCTGATCATCGTGCCCGCGATGCTGTACGTGAACAGCGAAGGCTCCATCCTACGCACGTTGTCGCAGATCGGCTCCTATTTCGTTGGCGCCAAGCTCAGCATGTACGGCCTCGGCTTCTTCTCGAAGCAGACGACGGAGAAAGGACTGCTGGTCGGCGTCGTTGTCGGCTTCGTCATGATCTGGTGGCTGGCGACACAGACCGATCTCGCGTGGCCGTGGTTCTGCGTATTCGGCGGCGGCACCAATATCGTCGTATCGCTGATTGCGAGTCGTGTGATTGACGGCCCGCAGACGGAGTGGTCGGAGTACACGATTCGCGGTCAGCAGCAGCATTTCGAGCGCGAAGGTCTCGCGCAACAGGACAACGGCTGGTACCTGGTGCCGGGCAAGATCGATAGCCTGTCCTGGTGGCTGCTGGTCTTCTTCGCCGGCACGATGTTGTTCCTGTTTAGCTTCGAGATGCTGATCTGATGCGATGGGCTGCGCCGCTGCTGTTTGCCGCGCAGCTCGCGGTTGCGGGTGCTGAGCGACCGGCGCCACTGGCGGTTGATGAGCTGCGCGATCTTTCGGTCGATACGACGATTGTCCGGGAGCGAGCGCTCGACCCGGGTCCCGGCTTCACGGCGTACCTGGTCACTTACCAGTACGCGGGCCTGAAGCTGCACGCGATGGTCGCCGTTCCTGAAAGCGATGCACCGGAGGACGGCTACCCGGTCGTCATTGCAAACCACGGTTACGTGCCGGACCCGCGCCGCTATGGCATCACGGTGGATGGTCGCGACTCGCGGCCGGGCGACTACTATCGATCCGTGCCCGGCCTGTTCGCGTCGCGAGGCTTCCTGACGGTGATCCCCGACTACCGGGGTCACAGCAGTTCCGAAGGCTTCGACGACATCAATCCGCAGACGGATGAGTCCTTCGCCTACTACGCCGAAGACGTCGTGGCGCTCATCGCCGTGCTCGACCAGTTGGACAACGCCGACCTGGACAACGTTTTCATGTGGTCGCATTCGATGGGCGGCATTGTTGCTGCCCGCGCTCTGCTGGCAACTGACGTCGTGCAGGCGTCGTCATTCTGGTCGACCATGGACGTTACCGGCCTGTCGAATCGTTTCGATGCGTTCGACGGCCCGGTCAACGTGCATCATGCAGCAGGCGACGAAGCAACGCCTGTGACGAACAGTCGCTCGCTGGCGGAAGCGCTCGAAGACGCTGGTCTGCTGGCCGGCTACTTCGAGTACGAGGTAGCTGACCATTTTTTCGATGAGCAACGTCGAGAATCTGCGGCTGACCTTGACGCCCAGCTGTTCCGGTCTCGTCTGCGATGAGTGACATAGCGCAGAGCAAACAGTTCTTCGAGCGGTTCCGAGCCGCGCTTTACGATTGCGACCGTGTCGGCCTGCCGGACGCGTTTGATGCGCTGGTCCACCCCGACTGCGACATCGTGCTGCCGCAGCCGATGGGTCCCGTGACCGGACCCGATGCATTGTTCGAAAGCGCGTACGCGCCGCTGCTCGATTCGATTCCGGACCTCGAGCGCCGCGACACGATCATGGTCGGCGGAGAGCAGGACGGTGAGCACTGGATCGGTTGTGGCGGCCACTACCAGGGTGTGTTCGATCACCCATGGCTGGACATACCAGCGACGAGACACCTCGTGCACATTCGCTACATCGAGTTTTTCCGCATCGACGATGACAAGATCGTGTCGATGCGCCTGCTCTGGGACATCCCGTCCGTCATGATGCAGGCTGACGCCTGGCCGATGGCGCCCAGTCTCGGCCGCGAGATCCTCGTGCCGGGACCGGCGGACAACAAAGGCATTGTCAGGTGCGCCAGTGAGCCGGAGCACAGTGCCGCGAGCATGCAGCTGGTCAATGACATGGTCGAAGGCCTCGGCCGATTCGCCGAGGGTGGCGCGGAGGCGATGCAGCTGGATCGCTTCTGGCACCCGAAGATGACCTGGTACGGCCCGGCCGGCATCGGGTCCAACCGGCGGCTGTCGGGGTTTCGTAACTGGCACCAGATTCCTTTTCTCAAGAGCCTGCCGGATCGAGTAGCGGACAAGGACGGCGAGGGTCGCGATTGTTATTTTGCGGACGGCGACTACGTCGCCTTCTGCGGCTGGCCGGCGATGCGCGCAACGGTTACCGGCGATGGCTGGATGGGCATCGCCCCGTCGAATCGCGAGATCCATTTCGCAAGCCTCGACTTATGGCGCTGTGAGAATGGCGTGATCCGCGAGAACTGGGTCATGATCGATATTCTCGATGTTTGGCGACAGCTCGGTGTCGATGTCATGGAACGCATGCGCGAGACGACCTTCGCTCGCCAGCCAATCGACTTTAAAGTTTAAGAGGAGCTCCGTGGTGACAGACCGCAGGCCCGTACAGGCCGAACTGACGGCCGACAATGACCTGTCGAAGACAGATGAAACCCTGTCCGTCATCGATGCAATGGTCGACGGACTCAATGACCACGACATCGACGGCATGGGTCGATTCTTCAGCGAATCGTTCCGCTGGATCGGTAACGCCGGTTGCGGATTCAAGGACGGCCTGAAGGAGTTCCAGGACAACTGGCAGCGACCGTTCCAGGCGGCCTTTTCCGACAAGACGTGCATCGACGAGGCTCGCATCACGCAGGGTGAGTGGTGTGCTGCGCTCGGCAGGCAGGAGGCGATTCACTCCGGCACCTTCATGGGCATCGAACCGACCGGGAAGCGCGTCGAGATTCGCTACATGGATTTCTGGAAAGTGAAAGACGGCAAGATCGTCGACAACTGGGTCATGGTCGACTTCCCGTACGTGATGCAGCAGCTCGGGGTGGATCCCTTCAATGGCCATGGCTGGGAGCGAAACGATTCGAGCCGCATGCCCAATCGCAACGGCGGACCGGCAACCTGAATCGATGAGCAATCTCACTCGAACTCGGAAGCTGGTCCGTAGAGTCGCCCGCCTACATTGAAGAGGGGTTGACAATCTATCTACTGATAGGTAGTCTTCATTCCCAACACTGATAGAGAAGGCCGCCGTGGCGGACAAGCGCACACAAATAGAAGAGGTCGCAACACAGGCGATCAAACGCGAAGGATTCAGGAGCATGAGCTTCCGTACCCTCGCGGATGAGGTCGGCGTGAAGTCCTCGAGTGTGCATTACCACTTCCCGACCAAGGACGATCTGGCGGAAGCGGTTATCCGCAGCTACACGCGGGCGTTCAGTGACGCGCTCGATGGAATCGATCGCCGTGAATCCTCTCTGGTCGAGAAGATCGACGCGTTTAACGAGCTGTTTGCGGACGTCGTTTCGCATGACGACATCTGCCTGTGCGGCATGATGGCGGCTGAGGTGAGTTCGCTGAACGACTCGGCGAAGGCAGCATTGAAGGGTTTCTTCAGCACGTCCGAAGAATGGCTCAAAAGCGTCTTTCAGTCCCACGCAGAAGAGCTGAAATCGCCGCTCTCCGCGGAAGAGCTGGCAAGGATATTCCTGGCTGGACTGGAGGGCGCCACGCTGATCGACCGGGTGGAATCTGGCAGTGATCGCCTTGCAGCGTACCGAGCTTTGACACGGGCACTCGTGGCCTGAGTTTTTTTACCCGCAGCATCTACCTACTGATAGATAGAAATACTTACTGAAACAGGAGAATGACAATGACCAACACAGCAAACGAAGAAAAAGTAGCCCTGATCGTCGGTGGCACGACCGGCATGGGCAAAGCCAGCGCGAGGGCGCTACTGGAACGCGGCGCGACCGTTCGAATCGTCGGACGAAGCGAAGAGCGTCTGAACGCGGCGCGTGATGAGTTGGCCCGCCTCGGTGAGGTCGAGACCGTCAAAGCAGATCTCTACGACCGCAAGGACGTCGACGCGCTAATCGCAGACATCGACAATGATGAACGTGCTTACGGCTATCTCGTCAACGCGGCCGGCACGTTTAACCCCAAGCCGTTCCTCGAACACACGGACGCCGACTACGACAGCTATCTCGACTTGAACAAGGCGACGTTCTTCGTCACGCAGGCCGTCGCTCGAAACATGGCGCAGAACGGCGGCGGTTCGATCGTCAACATCGGTTCGATGTGGGCGAAGCAGGCTGTCAAAGCCACGCCTTCGTCTGCCTACTCGATGGCCAAGGCCGGTCTGCACTCGCTGACGCAGCACCTGGCGATGGAGCTTGGCGATAAAGGCATCCGCGTCAACGCGGTCTCGCCGGCTGTCGTTGCCACACCGATCTACGAGACCTTTATCGATCCGTCCGAAGTCGATACAGCCCTCGCCGGCTTCAACGACTTCCACCCGATCGGCCGCATCGGCAAGCCAGACGACGTGGCCAGCGCGATCGATTACCTGCTGTCAGACGGCGCCGGCTGGATTACCGGCACGGTCGTCGATGTGGATGGCGGCGTGATGGCTGGCCGCAACTAAACCTCTTGAAGCACAAAACAAAGGAGTAATCTGATGAGCAAGCTATTCTCGAAACTGACACCTGATGCACACTGGTTGTTGCGTGCAGGCCTGGCCAGCGTGTTTCTCTTCCACGGTTTTGGCAAGGTGCCGAACGTAGCCGGCTTCGCCGAGACGATGGGTCTTCCGTACACGATCGCTTTGCTGGTCACGTTCGCTGAGATCGCTGCCGGACTCGGCATCATCGTCGGTGGATTCGGCAGGGAGCTGATCACACGACTGGCGACGCTGGCGATGATCCCGGTGCTCATCGGGGCAATCGCGCTGGTCCACGGCCCACGCTGGAGCTTCACGCCGACTGAAGGCTTCCCGATGGGAGGCATGGAGTTCCAGGTCGTGCTGCTGCTGGGAGCGCTGTACTTCCTGATTGTCGGCAACTCGTCTCCAACGCGTCAGGCATGACGATCTGCAGAAGCGACGGGCCGGGCGTTGGCAATGTCCGGCCCGTTTCTTTGTCGGGCGTACGGTCACAGATAGAATGATGTAATGGCCAGCGCTTCTTCGCCGCTACGCCGCGTATTCGGCGCGAGTTGGTTCACTCAGATCGGGCAACAGGAACATCCAAATTGAGGTTTAGAACGGGGCTGCTCTTCCAGCTCTTCAAGTACAGCGTCTACAGCCTGTTGACCCTGAACATCGTTTTGTTCTATCTCGAGGATCACGCGGCTGCGCTGGTGAAGTACGCCGAAGGACTGACGCCCGCACTGCTACTCGAGGGCTATGCGACGTCGATCGACACGGCGGCGTGGGTCATCCTGCTGCTGGTCTTCGAGCTCGAGACCTACATACTCGAGGATCGACACTTCACGAAGGTCGTGAACCGTACGCTGACGGCGGTCAGAGCGCTTTGTTTTGCCTTTATCGTCTTCGCGTTCTACGGCTACTTCCAGACGATGTTGTCGACGTACCAGTTCGAGTCCGCAGCCGGCGTCACGGACCTGTGCTCCGTCGCCAATACCGGTGAGCTGTACGCGATCGACGAGAGCGAGTACGAGGAGATCACGCCAGGCAACTGCGAGACACTCTCCGAAGCGACGAGTTTCAAGCGCTTCACCGACTCGGAGGCGCTGACCGACGATGCGATGGCAGTGCACATCCAGCGGCTGGCGTGGGCCGACGTCATCAATGCCGGCGTCTGGATACTGATCGTCATACTGCTGGAGATCGATATCCGGCTACAGGAGCGGAACCGTTATGAAGGGCTGGCCTTCAGAACCAGCATGAGCCTGAAGGCTGTCTTCTACCCCACGTTGTTCCTTGTCGCCGTGTACTGGGGCGTCAAAGGCGACTTCATCGACTTCTGGGACGCGTTCCTGTGGCTCGTGGCGTTCCTGTTCATCGAGAACAACATTCTCGAGTGGCGCGAAGAGGAGCATGCAGCCTCTACCTGATCCGTCTCGCGCGTAGCGCGGATGACTCGCTAACTCAGTATCGACCGTGCTGCTTGAACACGTAGTTGTTCAGCTCGATGAACTCGTGGTTCATGCGATGAACGATCCGGTGCGTTGAGCGCACGATCGCGCGCATGACCTTGTAGACGAGCGTCGGTTCGTTATTGACGATGCTCTCAAAGTCAGTCCGGGAAAGGCTGACGACACGCGCGCCCGACAGCGCTCGCAGGCCGACCGTATGTTTCTGGCCGTCGACGAAGCCGAGCTCGCCGGCCATATCGCCGGTCTTCAGGATTGCGAGGCTCATCTCGTCGTCGCCGCCAACGAGCTTGGTGACTTCGAGCCTGCCCTCCAGGATCACATGCAGTGCGTTGTCCTGCGTGCCTTCCTTGATCAGGAATTCCCCGTCCTTGAGTATGTGTGCGCTCATCAGCCCGGCAAGCGTCATGGCCTCCTTCTCGGTCAGCTCGCGTCCGAGCGACGAGTCGCGAATCAGTTCCGGTGTTTCCTTCATCGTCCTGGTCCCTGTTGGTTGGGAATAACAGAGTATTGCTCCTTAATCGAACGGTGAGCAATACGCAGAAGACGTCAAATCGCATCGTCCTGCATCGCGCCTATGCCACTCGGTCCACAGGCCTGACAGACTGTGCTGCGACTATGCGCGGAATTCTGAGCGATGCCTGATTAAGGAATGTAGGCCCGTTTGCTGGAAACGTTCGCGGCGCGACGAAAGCGATTCGTCGCGCCGCGAGGTCTCGTCAGAACGAGAACTTGACGCCCAGCATCGGCACGTCGACCCAGTCATCCAGCTTGTAGCGATCCCAGTCGAGGGTAACGGACCAGTCCGGCGCCAGCTGCCATTCGACACCGACACCGAAGTACGGCTCGTTGCCCTTCGCGTCGCCTTCCACGCGACCGCTACCGCCACTGACTACTTCTGCCTCGATGTCAGCTTGCCAGACGAATAGCCCGGCACGTCCGGTCAGCGCAAAATCGCTGTTTTGCAGCGGCCAGCGTGCAGCACCACCGAGAATCCAGCCGTCACCGAGTGACGGATGAACGGCAAGCGTGTCATCGAGAATCGAAGTGACCTGGTTCGGCGGGATGGTTGCACCGAAGCGAGTCCTTGCCTCACCGAGTTCGACGTAGCCAGTTTCGATGGCGAAGAACTCGTTAAAGCTGTAACCGACAATGATCTTCCACGCCGTATCTTCATCGTCGACGCTCGGGTTGTTGATCGACCAGCCACGTGCCGACAGGTCGCCAACGAGGTCGTCGCTGCTGTAGTTGGCGCTGGACTGTCCGATACCGCCCGCGACATACCAGTCCTCGGCAATAGCCTCTGTCGAAGTGCTGGCAAGGACTGCCAAGACTGCAAACGCCAACAGTGTCATTCCCGCTGCGGAGCGAACGGCATGCAGTCGAAGCATCGCCGCCGACAGCAACACGGCAAAAGCGATCCAGCCGAGACTGCCCGTGCCACCGACACCCTCAATGATCAAGTCAATGGTATCGATCACGGAGATCTGTTGCTCGTCACTGGCAGGCGCGCTGAATTGACCCGATGTCGTCGCAACGAGCGTCAGCACAGCAGCCTCACCCGGCGTCGTCAGCACGATCTCGGCAGTCACGGTTGCACCCGCGACAAGGTCGCCGATGTCGCAGCTGATGACACCTTCATCGTCGGTGCAACTGCCCGTGTCTATCGTCACGGAGACCAACACCGTGCCTTCCGGCAGGGTCACGCCAAGCGTGACGTTCGTGTCGTCGCTCGGTCCGTCGTTGCTGATAATAACCTGGTAAGTCACCCGTTCATTGATTGATGGCTCAACAGGTGTCGCGGTGATGTTCACACCGATGGCTGCCTGAGGCGGGTTGACCCTCGTGATCACGGTCTGACTGTTATTGGACGTGTCTGGATCTTCCTCATTGGCAGTCACTGACGCCGTATTTGTGATGTCGATTTCCGTCGCCGTTATGCGCGGCGCTACGACAATCGTGACGGTGACATTGGATCCGTCTGCGATGTCGCCCAGGTTGCAGCTCAATACGCCTCCCGTATCAGGTGCGGCGTCACAGCTGCCCGTGCCGCTCGCCGAGGCCGATACGAAGCCGACATCGCCAATCGGAAGGGTGTCAGTCAGCACGACGTTCGTCGCGTCGCTGGTGCCGTCGTTCTGCACGGTCAGTGTATAAGTCAGTT
Organism: Woeseiaceae bacterium; assembly: GCA_030066655.1. Lineage (GTDB taxonomy): Bacteria > Pseudomonadota > Gammaproteobacteria > Steroidobacterales > Woeseiaceae > UBA1847. The sequence goes on from JASJBE010000056.1 coordinate 33,659, forward strand.
CAGGACCTCCGGAGAAGACCGGGTCCGGGGTAGCGACTTTACTGAGTACCAGGTCCGCCTGTGCGGGACCCGCCGGCAGCACGGTAACGTCGACGCTTGCGCTGTCGTTGGTCGAGACGGGGTCGGCCTGATCGCCGCCGATCGTGACGACGTTGGAAACCGTCGTGTTGTCAGCGACATCCGGCGTTCCCACAACAATGCTGACCGTTGCGTCGCCGTTTGCAGCGACGGCGCCCAGCACGCAGGTGACCTGCACCGGGGTGCCAGCCGTCGTGCACGCGGCCCCCTGGCTCGGCGTTGCTGACACGAAGCTCAGCAGCTCGTCCAACGTGTCGACCAGCGTCACGCCGGTTGCATCGTCGGGACCGTTGTTGTCGACGCTGATCGTGTATGTGAGTTGCGCGCCCTCGGTGACCGGACCTGTTGGGCTTACTGACTTGCTCACTGCAAGGTCTGCCGAAGGTACTGCGCCCGGCACGAACTCGTCCATGCCGATGTCGACCGTTGCCGTGCCGTCGCTGTCGCCGTCCTGCGGCCGGGTCTGATTTTCGAAGTCAACGCTGGGTACGAGCGGTGCCGCATTATCGCCGGCGTCAATCGTCGGGGATCCGGCGCCCTGTGTCGGGTCCGGATCGATCGCCGTGATGTTCGGCAGGATCGGCGCCTCGTCGATATTCGCACCGGACGTCAACTCAGCGGATGATGCGATGCCGAACTCGGTGCTCGCATCAGGAAAGCCCGTCAGGTCCGTGATCGCATTGTTGAAAAACTGGACGCTCGCCGGAATGTCCGAGAATGGGTCGTTGTCGACGAAGATGTCGCGGCCAGCCGTAGCATCCGTGTTGTCGTAGATGATGTTGTTGTAGATCCTTCCGACGCCGGTTGAGCCACCGACCGTTATGAAGGCGCCGCCACCTCTGCCAACGGCACTGTTGCCATAGATCGTGTTGTTCGTGATCGTGAGAAACGTGCCGTCCCGCCTGGCATTGTAGATGCCACCGCCGTCGCCGCTTGCCGCGTTAGCGGCAAAACCGGTGTTGACAAGAACGAAGTCGAAGACGCCTTCCCTGACGTGCACTCCGCCGCCGTTTGTCGCGGTGTTGTCCACAAATCCTGCGATTCTGGCTGAGAACGTGTTCGCCCCGACGTCCGCGCCGCCGCCGTTGCCCTGCGCCGTGTTGCCGGTGAACTCGATATCGTCGAACCCGACCTCTGTGAGCCTGGCCGTGAGAGGATCGGAGGGATCGAGACCTTCGATCTCGACGGCACCGCCGTTTCCCTGCGCGATGTTGTCGAAGAATTCGGCATCAGTGATGAACGCGCCGGCGATTGAGCTGGCGCCGATGTGGATGGCGCCACCGTCCCCGGTGCCGTCTCCGGCGATACCGCGAGCCTCGTTACCGTCGAAGGTTACGTCGAAAATATTGACCGGAACCTCGGCGAGGTCCTCGACGCGGACAAACAGGGCGCCGCCGTCGTCATCGGCGGCATTATCGAGGAACACGCTGCCGGACACGGTAACGCCGGCGCCGTTGACGGTGATGGCCAGCGCGCCGCCGTCACTCGGCGTGCCCACAGCGTTGCCGTTGACGAACGTCATGTTCTGGACGGTGATCAGGGCTCCGCCGTCGCCGGTTGCGCCGCGCGTGTCGATGCGGAGTATCGACACCGTGCTGTTACCGGACAGTATGCGGGTGTCGGAGTCCACACCATCGATGGTCAGCGAAAACCCCTCGCCGGAAGCTGCGACATAGGTCAGCGGGGACGTCAGTGTGTAGACCGAGTCCGACCCGACGACCGTACAACCCGTTCCGGAGCAGGTTTGAACCTGGATCGTGTCGTTTTCGCCGTTGGATTGCGCCGTGGTCAGCGCGGTTTGGAATTCGGCAGGGTTTCCAACTGAGAAGTTTTCAGCCCCCACCGCGGTTGCTACAAACAGCAGCAACAGGGAAAAAAGCCGCCACGTTTGCATGGGACACCTCCAATTGCTGAGTACAGTTCAGTGGTCTGATTGAAGCTAACAACCGGACATAATCTTGTGAATTCGTAGCTTCCCTCTTCTGATTAGGTGTAATTCCGAGATTGAAAATCGCGGCCGCAAACCAATCCTGTTAGCTAGCTATGTCTTTAGAAAAATGTCGCTCGCATCTGATTCCGTAGATGTCGGGCGGCAGGACTTTCGTGAAGGTTCGCTATTCGCTCGCTCAACCCACAGACAGCGCGCCGTGGGCCCGGCATTCAGGGACTGCTCGTCTGGTTTCGGGGTTCGGCAACCGCTTTTTTCTCGCAATCGCAGAAAAATTAAACGCGCAGCTGCAACCAGTCCGCTCGTCGATGGGCCGGATCGTGTGGAACAAGCAAGCCCAGCCGTTGGCGCAGTCGAAGAGAGACTTGAGAAGGAAGCTAGCGTCGACTCGGCTTGGCCTGCGTGCTGGTTGCCCGTATCCCCGAACGGTACCGGATGCTCAGTCAGTTCGCCCGCTTTGTCAGTGCCAGTTGCTGCTGCCAGACATCGAGTGCGGACCGGGGATTCAACGACTCGTCGAAGAGCCCCGTGTCGCGCCAGATGCGGGCCAGCGGATCCTGGCCGAGTACTCCGTCCCAGAGGGCATCGAAATCGACCAGCGCCCACCAGACAATGAACTCCGCGTTCGCCGCCTCGGCCTCCGCGAAGAGCTCCACGAGGTAGTCGGCCTGGTTCTGTGCGGTTGCGGCCACGTCGACGCTGAAAGTCGGTATGTCGAGCCTCTCGGCGATCCATGCCGTTTCAGCCACCGCGACGGGTTTACCGTTAGCGATGTCCTGGATCTGTGAAAACCAGTCAGCGGGCAGGTTTGCGGGGTCGCCTTTATCGGCATGGTCGAAGAACACGTACGGGTACACGCTGACGCCGACAACATCGACCAGATCGATCAACGGACCGATGTTGGCTTCGATGGCATTGGCCCTGGCCGAGCCCGGCGACTTCAGCGCGACACTGACCATCAGTTGAAGGTTCGGAAATTCGGCACGCAGCGTCGCGGACACCTGCGTCGCGAACGCAACGTAGCGGTCGTACTCTGCGAGATCGTTGACGAGCAGTTCACTGGCTTCGATGCCGAGATTGAAATAGGTCGGCTGGAAGCGCGTGATCATGTCGCGGGCGAAGTTCGTGTAGGCCGTAACCACTTCCGGGCTGGAGAAGTCGCGCGTGTCCCACGGCGCTGTCAGGTCCTCGTTGGTGGCAGCGCCCCAGTTGCCCGCGAGGCCGTCGCGCCCGGTACTGAACGGGCTGATGGCAAGGTAGGCTCGCTGGCCGACTGCCGTGTTGTCGAGGCGACCCTGGATCTCGGACTCGACGGCGGGGTCATACGGCGTGCCGTCGAGCGCTGCCTGCCACGGAATGCCGCTGTCGATGTGATGCGCGACGAAGTCACCCCGCGCCGCGATCTCCGTGTAGACAAAGTTAACGGCCGTAACGGTCGCATCGTAGGGCCAGGTCGTGAAGCCCAAGTCGAACGCGCGCGTGACCGGTGGCGTGAACACGGGCTCTTCCGGGCTCGACCCACCACCGCCTCCGCAGCCGGTAATGGCTACGGCCAACGATGCGAGGGCCAATGTCCTCAAAAATTTCATTCCATCAATATACTGCAATCCAGAGCCCACAAATCTGACCGATTCCTCATTTGCAGGTATCGGCCGGAACGCATCGTCGATTGAACGTGTAACCGGTTTCGGGTGACTCCGGTCCCTCAACCGACGATCTGCACCATGCGCCGCAAACCAACCAGTTTGGACAGGGGCTTGTCGCCGCCCTCTCGCAACTGGGTTCGCAGATCGCGCGGGCTGAGACCGTAGGCTTCCTTGAAACAGCGTGAAAAATGGAACTGGCTCTGGAAGCCGCAGATTTCGCTGACACGGCTGATCTTGTAATTCGTTCGTGCGAGCAGCAGCAACCCGTGGTCGAGGCGAAGGTAGCGCATCAGCTCCTGCGGCGAGACGTCGAGCTCCTGGCGGCAGACTCGGGCTAAGTGTCCGCGTGATACTCCGGCAGCCTTCGCCCAGGCGTCCATCCCGGGAGGCACCTTGTGACCGTCACCCCAGATCTGGCGAAGGGCGCGTAGCGCGCGAAGAATAACCGGATGCAGTTCGCGGGACATGCCGGACGTGCCCTGCTCGAAGTGACCGTTGACGTACCAGGTCAGGGCGTGTCGCAGCGCCTGCGCCGCGAGCTCATCGTTGCCGGCGTCGCCCAGGTTCGCGAGCCAGATCGCGTGCCGCAACAGCGGCCGAACCACGTCGTTGTCCGACATGACGCGACGACTCGGCATGACGGCACTGAACGCCGACAGGAAATCGAAATGGATGAAGCCGTGTCGGGTGGTGGCCTCCGGGTCCCAGTACCACGTGTCCCGCATGCCCGGCGGACACATCAGGATGCTGCCGGGGTGGCACTCCTCGACGCGCCCGTCGTGCTCCCAGGCGCAGTTGCCCCGCTCGATCCACAGAATCTCGTAGTCCGACAGCGTGCGCGGCCCAAGTTGCCCGCCCGTCGGGTAGTCGGCGATGCCGCAGTCGTTGATGCGCAGGGGCGGGATTCTCAGCACGGTCGCTTGCTAACCCCGGCTCGGCTCGGGGTCCAATGGGTCACGCCCAGATGTTACATACAGGCATAAAAAAGTGCACTTTCTGTATTCACCGTAACGCGGCGAGTCTCTACGATGTTTACGCACAAGAGGGGGACTCATGGTTCAGCCAGAACAACAGCCGCCGTTGCGCGGAAGATCGCAGCGCCGCGCTGAAGCGCCGGGCAGGCTCGACGCTCACTATCGGCTGGCCCGTCCAACCTCGATATTCAAGGAATAAGCACAGTGACGAGCAACGCTGAATGGTGGCGTGGGGCCGTGATCTACCAGATCTACCCACGCAGCTTCTTCGACTCCAACGGTGATGGCATCGGTGACCTTAAAGGGATCACCGAGAAGCTCGACTATGTCGCGAGCCTCGGCGTGGACGGCTTCTGGGTATCGCCGTTCTTCACGTCACCGATGAAGGACTTCGGCTACGACGTGTCGGACTACAACGACGTGGATCCGATGTTTGGCACGCTGGAAGATTTCGACGCCATGGTCGCACGGGCGCATGAACTCGGTCTCAAGGTGATCATCGACCAGGTCTACTCACATACGTCCGACCAGCACGCGTGGTTCCAGGAGAGCCGCGAGAGTCGCGACAATGACAAGGCGGAATGGTACGTGTGGGCGGATGCCCGGTACGACGGTTCGCCGCCTAACAACTGGCAGTCGGTGTTTTCGATTCCTGCGTGGACCTGGGATGCGCGCCGGCAGCAGTACTACATGCACAACTTCCTGTCGGAGCAGCCCGACCTGAACCTGCACCACCCCGACGTGCAGGATGCGTTGCTCGACGTGGCGAGGTTCTGGCTGGACCGCGGCGTCGACGGCTTCCGCCTCGATGCGATCAACTGCGGCATGCATGACCCGTTGCTGCGTGACAACCCGCCGGCGAAAGCGCCGGACCGCAACGAGACGCGGCCTTGTTTCATGCAGACACCCAAGTACAACATGTGCCACGACAACATGCCGCAGGTGCTGGAACGGCTGCGCGCCGTCACGGATCAGTATGGCGAGGTTTTCACCGTCGCCGAGGTCGGCGCCGCGGAACCGCTGCCGGTCATGAAGGACTACACCTACGGCGGCAAGCGGCTTAACACGGCCTACGGATTTGAGTTCCTCAGCACGACCGATCTGACGGTCGAGGGCGTGCGGGAGATTCTGGAAGGCTGGCCGGGCGAAGAGGGCGAGGGCTGGCCATCGTGGGCGTTCTCGAATCACGACGCGCCGCGCGTCGCCAGTCGCTGGCTTAAGGACCTGGACCATTCGCACCGCGTGCGCCTGATCGCACTGCTCCAGTTTGCGCTGCGCGGCAACGCGTTCGTCTACAACGGCGAGGAACTCGGACTGACCCAGGCCACCGTACCGTTCGAGCGATTGCAGGACCCGGAGGCGATTAACAACTGGCCGCATACGATGGGTCGTGACGGCGCACGCACCCCGATGCCGTGGACGAACGATGACGCGCCTCACGCGGGGTTCTCGACCGTCGAGCCCTGGTTGCCCGTCGACGACGAGCACCGATCGATGTCAGTCGCGGCCCAGCACGAGGACAAGCATTCCACGCTCCACTTCTTCCGCTCGATGATCGCGCTGCGTAAGTCATCGCCAGCACTGCAGATCGGCAGCCTCGAGTTCATCGACGCGCTGAAAGGCGTCCTGGCGTTCAAGCGCGTCACCGACGGTGAGACCGTACTGTGCGTCTTCAATCTCGGTGCTGACGAGGTCGCGTGGTCACCGGATAACGCCTCCGATTTCACGGTCATCGCCGGTGTCGGCGACACTGTCACCGGCGAGAAGCCGCCCGCCATGCTGGGCGCCTACAGTGGCTACATCGGTTTCGAGAGCGATGGTTGACTGGGACGCATCAGATCCGTTTGCTAAAGCGCGCCGCGAGTCCGGCGTGACTGACGGCGACTTCGTCGGCGAGCGCATTCCGCTGATCCTGCGCTACAAGGATGTTCGGGCGGCGGCCGCCGACTACGAGACCTACAGCTCCGATGCGCCATTCCGCGTTCCGATCCCGAGCGAGGAGAGTGTGCGCAACGTGCGCCAATTGCCCATCGAAACGGATCCGCCCGACCACGCCGACTACAAGGCAATCGTCAAACCTTTCTTCTCGGCCCCGAAGCAGCCGGAGACGATTGCAAAGATCGAAGCGCTGGTCGACCAAATGATGCGTGACTTCGCCGGCGCAGGTCCGATCGACATCGTCGACCGCTTCGCGCTGCCGCTGCAATCGCGCGCACTAACGATACTGCTCAGGATGCCGATGGAGGCGGCGTATGAGTGGATCAGCTGGGGGCAGCACGTATTTCATGACATGGATGGCCATAAGGCGGAGAAGGGCACGGTACTGGACCAGTACCTGCACCGTCAGTTCGATCGAGCGGAGCAGGCGCCGGGTGAGGACTTCTTCAGCGCGCTGGGCGAAGCCACGTTTCGCGGGCGGTCGCTGACGCGCGACGAGAAAGTCGGCTTCGCCAACCTGGCGTTTGCCGGCGGGCGCGACACGGTGATTTCGAGCGTTTCCCTGGCGATGTCACATTTCGCCGCACACCCGGAGGACCTGGACGCACTGCGGGACAACCCCCTGCTGGTTCGCACCGCGGCCGAGGAGGTGTTTCGTATCGCGTCGCCGTTGACGATGATTGGTCGGACCTGTCCGAAAGACACCGACATCCACGGCACGGCTGTACCGGCCGGTGGGCGAGTGGCGATCTGCTGGGCGTCGGCCAACCGTGACGAAACCGTCTTCGAAAACCCGCAAGTTCTCGATATCCATCGCAAACGGAATCCACACGTCGCCTTCGGCGCAGGAACGCACACCTGCCTCGGCGCGTCACACGCTCGGCTGATCGTGCGGAGTCTGCTCAGCTACCTTAGCGCCAGCGCGGGCACACTTCGCTTGCTGGATAGCGATGCAAGAATTGAATCCTGGCCGGCCTACACTCGACAGACCGGCTTCGACCGACTCATGATGCGTTTCGACACCTGAAGCGCGAGGGGGAAGCAATGACCAGACCAGTAACCCTGTTGATAGTGCTCATGCTCACGTCAGTGGCATACGCGGAGAGAACGCCGAACATCGTGCTGCTGATCGGTGACGATCACGGCTACCCGTACTTCGGCTTCATGGGCGACGAGAACGTCGTGACGCCGTCGATGGATGCGATCGCCGAGGGCGGTGTGACCTTCACGCAGGGCCACGTTCCGATTCCGTACTGTCGCCCGTCGCTGCGCACGATGATCACCGGGCTGTACCCGGCTCAGTACCAGCTGAAGTTAAACGCACACGTCGAGCAAGAGCTCGCGTCCGATCAAAATTATGCGTCAATGAGCGATCGCGACAAGGCGATGTGGATGTCGGTGGTCAAATCCAACGGCATGTCGCAGTTCGACACCCTGCCGAGGCTGCTGAAGGAAAAAGGCTACGTCTCCTGGCAGGGCGGCAAGTGGTGGGAGAACTCCTACAAGACCGCCGGTTTCGACGAGGGCATGTCGCCCGGCTGGGATATGTCGCTGTTCGGTACCGATGACTTCTTTCACCAGATGATGGGTGCCGAAGGCAATGAACTGGTCCGCGAGACCATGGACCCGCTGTACGACTTCATCGACCGGCAGAAGGACAAGCCGATGTTCATCTGGTTCGGCCCGATGCTGCCGCATACGCCGCTGGATGCGCCGTATTCCTACTCGAAGTTTTACGAGCACAAGGACATGTCCGAGTCGGCAAAAAAATACTACGCGAACGTCACCTGGTGGGACGACGGTGTCAGCCAGCTGATGGACTACCTTGAAGCGGCTGGCGAACTCGATGACACGCTGTTCATCTACCTGACCGACAACGGCTGGGAGCAGGACGCCGACGTCGAGTACTGGTACCCGGAA
>JASJBE010000163.1 GCA_030066655.1 Woeseiaceae bacterium
GCAACAAAAAGGCGCCCCATTTCGGGGCGCCTTGATGTTCCTTCGTCTCTCGACAGTGCTTACAGGCTGGCCAGTACCGACTCGGCTTTGCTGACCTCAAACTCCCCGGGAGCCTCCACCGCTACATGCGTCGCGACACCGTCGTCGACGACGATCGCAAACCGCTGGCCTCGCATTCCCATGCCGAAGCCCGATCCGTCCATCTCCAGCCCCAACGCCTTGGCATAGTCGCCGTTGCCGTCGGCCAGCATGACGACCTTGTCCCCGACGCCGCGGTCTTTACCCCACGCATCCATGACGAACACGTCGTTGACCGCTGTGCAGGCGATCGTGTCGACACCTTTGCCAAACAGCGCTTCTGCCTGGTCCACGAAGCCAGGCAGGTGGTTCATCGAACAGGTCGGAGTGAACGCGCCGGGTACCGATACGAGTACAACCTTCTTTCCAGCGAACAGCTCGCTCGTGCTCATCGCTCCGGGGCCAGAATCGGTCATGATGCCGAAAACGCCTTCCGGCATTTTCTCGCCAGCCTGAATTGCCATATCAAAATCTCCTAGGGTCATGTAATCGAGGGGGCGTACACCCGTTGACGTTCCAGTGTATTCGGTAAGACAGGCCGCGTCATGCACTGGCTAACTCCGTACCATCCTTCCAGTATTTGTGAGGTCAGGGTCTACCGTATAATTCGTCGAAAGACGGAGGATTTATGGATTTTTCACTGACTGAAGACCACGAGATGATTCGCGATGCGGCGAGAGATTTCGCCCAGAACGAGATCGCTCCGGTGGCTGCGCAGTTCGATATCAGCGGCGAGTTCCCCAGCGAGACCGTGCGAAAAGCCGGCGAACTCGGCTTCATGGGTGTCGAAGTACCGACTGAGTACGGCGGCGCCGGCCTGGATCCCATCAGTTACGTATTGGTCATTAGCGAGATCTCGGCCGCCGATGCCGCACACGGCACGATTGTCTCGGTGAACAACTCGCTCTTCGGCGTTCCGCTGCTGTCATTCGGCACGGAGGAGCAGAAGAAGACCTTCCTGACGCCGGTGGCCTCTGGCGAGATAAACGGCGCGTACGCGCTGACAGAGCCGCAATCCGGATCTGACGCAGGCGCGATGCGCGCCCGCGCGACGCTGTCCAGCGATGGCAGTCACTACATCATCAACGCAAAGAAATCCTGGATCACGTCCGGCCCGGTGGCGAAATACGTCATTGTCTTTGCACAAACGTCGCATGCGGACGGGACCGACGCCGGCATCAGCGCCTTCATCGTCGATGCAGACCAACCCGGATTCGCCTGCGGCAAGATGGAGCCCAAACTCGGCATTCGAGCCTCAGCGACCTGCGAAATAGAGATGACGGACTACGAATGCCCCGTTGAGAACCGAATCGGCGAAGAAGGCCAGGGCTTCAAGATCGCCATGACGGTTCTCGATGCCGGTCGCGTCGGAATCGCGGCCCAGGCGCTCGGTATCGCACAGGCAGCCTACGATGCAGCCCTTGAGTACTCGAGGGATCGAAAAGCGTTTGGCGAGTCTATCGGTAGCTTCCAGAGCATCCAAAACAAAATCGCTGACATGAAGATGCGAATCGAAGCGTCTCGCCTGCTCGTACTACAGGCGGCGTGGGCGAAAGCAAAAGCGGCTGAGACCGGCCAGAAAAACACCCTGAACGCGAGTATCGCAAAGCTACACGCGTCCGAGACCGCCATGTATGTGACGCACCAGGCCGTGCAGATTCACGGCGGCATGGGGTACAGCAAGGAGCTTCCGCTGGAGCGCTATTTCCGCGATGCCAAGATCACGGAGATCTACGAGGGCACCAGTGAGATTCAGCGCATGGTGATTGGCCGTCTCGAGACGGGGCTGCGTTAAGGCGAGAGAGGTCGGACAGTCCAGGACCGCAGAAAGCCGGAGCTAGCTGCAGTCAACCCATATCGAGCAATTCCCGCAGCCTTTGACAACCGCTAGTAGTCGTTATCCGCGACGTGAACGACGAGTCCGTCGAGGGCGTCATTCATCTCGATCTGGCAGGTTAGACGGCTGTTGTCTTTACGTTCGAATGCCGCGTCCAGCATGCTGTCTTCCATATCGTCCATCGGCGGAAGCTTATCGATCCAGGCCTCGTCGATGTAACTGTGACAGGTCGCACAGGCACACGCCCCGCCACATTCGGCGACGATTCCATCGATCTGGTTATTGATCGCGCCTTCCATGACCGAGTATCCGTTGTCCACTTCGACATCGTGGCGGGTTCCGTCAGGCGTGATGTAGGTTACTTTTGGCATGTCGTTTGTCTGTCCATGGTTTCAAGCGGCGCATAGTTTAGGGGCGCTGACCGTAGCCGGTCAACGCCCCTGGTTCTGGATCGTTTGTGCTGGCGGGTAGATCAGACTCGATCAGCGGCCCTGCGTCGTTCAGCCACTTCGCGCGCCTTGTCCCGTGCAGCCTTCTCAGCGAGACGAATCTGCTCGTTGCGTTCCATATCCGCGTCAATAACCGTGATCCACTGGTTCGCTATACGGCGAGAACGGGTCGTCTTCGCAGCTTCGCGGAACGCGCCTTTAGCGTCGGCGTACTGCTTCAGGTTGTACAGGCACATACCCAGCGAGATGTGAGCGTTGTCCGGGTTCTTGAGGCCTCCTTTACGCAGGCCGGCCCGTACCGCTTTGACGCATTCCGCGTGCTCCCCAACGTTCAGGTAGGTGTTACCCAGTCGAACATCCAGCTCACCGTCCTCGGTCAGCCTGGCGGCTTCGGTCAGCGCGGGGATGGCTCTCTCATCTTCCATCGCCAGCTGCAGCGCCTGCGCGAGCAAGCGGTAGTTTTTGGCGTTCTTCGCAACGCGGCCGGCCTGCATTTCCTTGTCCAGCAGCTCGGCTGCCTTGAAGGGCACCTCTCTTTGCATGAACAGCTGCGCCATCGTCACAAACTCGGAGTCCTTCTCAAACATGCCCTGCATGAAGGACGCGTAGTAGGCATTCACGAGGTTGCGGTCCTCGCCGAGTTCGGTGAACGCACCCGCGAGCGAGAACCAGTAGCGTTTCTTCGGCCAGTTGTTGAGCAGGATCTTCTGGATGTCACGAACCTTCGCGTAGTTTTCCATCTGGAAATACGCGAAATTAAGCAGTGCGTACCAGTCTTCCTTAACTTCCTTGTTCCGCGCGCGCGCAACCTCCATCGCGCGTTCTACCGGTTCGATCATCTCCTCGTAGCGCTGCAGCTGGTACAGGTTCTGCGCCTTCAGGATGAACGGATCGGGCGCCGGGTTCGTCTCCAGTTGGAACCAGTCCTCGAGGGCATTCAACGCATTGGAGTACTGCTCCTCCATCGTGTAGAGCTGCGCCACCGTGTAAGTCGTCGCTTTCAACAGCTGAGGCTCGAGCTCGGGCACCCGAATCATCTGCTGGTAGGTCTTCAGCGCGTTCGGGATGTCATCCATGTTGTAGTAGATGAATCCAAGGTAGTTGAGCACGTTGGCTTGCTCGTACTCTGTCAGGTCCTCAGGATCGTAGAGGCGCTTCATAATCCTCAGCGCACCGTTGAAATCCTTCGCATCCACGAGCTCCTGTGCTTTCTGGATGGACTCGTAGACGTCCTTGCTGACGGCCTGAGCCTGCTTGGTTTTCTTCTGGTCACGCTGTGCACGCTCGTCATCCTGTGCGTGAACAGGAGACATCGCGACCATGACGATTGCAACGAGTGCCGTTAATCGGCTGATGAATTTATTTGGCATTAGCTTCTATATCCTCACTTGATACAGCGCTCCGGATCTCGCCGGTGCTTGCCCTACCCTTCAATCTTGAACGTGATGCGCGTCTTGACGTTGGGCACGTCGATAGCGACACCGTCCTTAACGCGCGGCTTGTACTTGAACTTCAATACAGCGCGTATTGCGGCACGCTCAAACAGGCTGCTGGTGGAGAAATCGACGACCGGATTGGCCACCGTGCCTGCTGACGTCACGGTGAAGCTCAAATCGACGTAACCCTCGAGGCCGCGCGACAGCGCGCGAGCCGGATAGACAGGCGCAACGCGGACAATGGGTAGATAGTCGCCCTCCGCAACGTTCATGGCGCTGGGACCACCGATCTGGGTGTTGGCGGCCACAGACGGCGGAGCAATGTTGATGCTCGGTGCGTTCGGGTCGATCATGTCGACTTCCTGGGGTGGAATGTCGGGCGGAACTTCCGGCGGGGGTGGCGGCTTCTCAGGTGTGAAATCCTCTGTATTGAGGTTCTCGTTACGCTTGACGCGAACGAAGTCGAGCTGGTGCTTGACTCGTTCCTTGGTCACCGCGCTCTCGCCGTACTCGATCAGCAGGTGCATCACGAACAAGAGTCCGAGCGTCACTACGACACCTGTAATAATCGAAAATGCGTATCGACCTATCATCTACTTCTCCCGTGGGCAGCGTGTGCCGCCCGGAAAATCGTCACGCATACGTGACGATGCATTTTCTCCAATCCTAATCCAGCGCCGAAACCGCGACGTTGCCGACACCGGCCTGTTTGCAGGCTTGCATGACGAGTGTCAGAGCCTCGTGAGTCGATTCGTTGTCCGCCTGGATAACGACTGACCCTTTCGGGTTCTCCGCCAGAAGTTGCTCAACCTTACCACGCAGGTTGCGAGCGTCGATCTGTTTCTTGTCGACCCAGATCTCGTCCGCTGCGTTGATTGCGATCAGGATATTCGCTTTTGGCATCTTGACCGCTGTAAACGCATCCGTGCGATTCACGTCAATGCCGGGCTCCTTGATAAACGAAGCCGTCACGATGAAGAAGATCAGCATGATAAACACGACGTCCAGCATGGGCGTCAAGTTGATCTCATTTTCTTCCTCTTCCTGGGTGTGATCTTTGCGCATAGTGCTTGAGTCCTCTTGACGCGTCCCTAGGTGACAGGATCGGTCAGGCTGATATTGTAAACGCCGGCTTGCCGCGCTGCGTCCATAACCTGGATCAACAACTCATTTTTCGACTTGACGTGAGGGCGAATCACCACGGGCGCATCGGGCTCTTCCGCATGCATGCGCTCAATATTAGCCCGCACGGCTCGCGGATCGATGATTCGACCATCGATTCTGATCTCATTGAGCTCTGTCAGGTTGACCACGATGCTGACGTTTTGTTCCGGGATGTTAGTCTCTGGAACGTCAGGACGGTTCACGTCGAGACCGGCTTCCTTGATGAAAGACGCGGTCACGATGAAGAAAATCAACATGATGAACACGACGTCCAGCATCGGCGTCAGGTTGATTTCATTGTCCTCGTCGTCCTGAGCCAACTGTGATGGGGATTTACGCACGCGTCTCTCCTTTAGTGGTCCATCGTCAGCGAGTCCTCGAGGAACTCGACTTCACGCGTAGCACGTCGGGTCAGGATGGTCACGAGCAGTACGCCGGACAGCGCACCGACCATGCCAGCCATCGTCGGAACCGTCGCCTGCGAAACGCCCGCTGCCATTGCGCGAACGTTTCCGGAACCGGACACCGCCATGACCTGGAAAACGCTGATCATGCCCGTTACCGTGCCGAGCAGGCCCAGTAGCGGACACAGCGCGACAAGCGTCTGAATCAGGGGAATGCCCTGATTCATCTGCATCTCGAAGCGCGAGATCATCAGTTCCCGGATCTGCTTGGCGTGCCAGGAACGACGTTCCTGTCGCCCTTCCCAGTTGTCACGAACCGCCTTGGCGAGACTTGCCATCTGCGTCCGGAAGAAGACCAGACGCTCGATGATCAAGACCCACATCAGGAAGATGGTCAGCGCAATCCAGCGAAGAACGGGGCCACCGAGCTCCATGAAGTCCCGAATAGCCTCAATACTGTCAGTTAGCCAAAGCATGGCCTACCTCCCGACTAGTGAGTCTGCTCGGAATGCTGAGCGACCAGCCCTGCACTTTGTGACTGAAGGATGTTGATGACCTTCTTGCTCTGGCCACTGACGATCGTGTGCAACAGTACCATCGGGATGGCAACCACCAGGCCCAGTACCGTCGTCATGAGCGCCTGCGAGATACCGCCGGCCATCATCTTCGGATCACCGGCACCGTACAGCGTGATGACCTGGAAGGTCTTGATCATACCGGTAAC
>JASJBE010000054.1 GCA_030066655.1 Woeseiaceae bacterium
GACATGACGCAGACGCTCATCGAGGTCAACAACGCGCTGAACCAGGTGCCCTCCTATCCCGAGAACGTCGACGAACCGCGCGTCTACGCCAACTCTTTCTCGGCAAACTCGTTCATGTATTTCGGCATCTCGCCGCTGCCGGGCAACCCGCGCAATCTCGACATGGTCATGATGCGCGACTTCGTTGTCGACAACGTCCGCACGCGCCTGTCCGGCGTACCCGGCGTATCGCAGGTCAACATCTCCGGCGGCGCCGAGCGACAGATCCGTATCCTCGTCGACCCGACGCGACTGGCCGACCGACAGCTGACGATCCTCGACCTGCGCAACGCGATCCGCGCGCGCAACCGTGACGTCTCCGGCGGCGAGCTGGACAGTGGCAAACGGCGTTACCTGCTGCGAACGATCGGCCGCTTCGACTCGATCGAGTCGCTCGAAGACCTGATCGTCGATCGACGCGGTGACTCGCTGATTCGCCTGGGCGATGTCGCCGTCGTCGAGCTCGATCACTCCGAGATCCAGGGCTATGCCTTTTTTAACGGCGAGCCCATCCTGTTTATGTCGGTCAATCGCGAAGCCGGCTCGAACGTCATCGACATCAAGTACGGGATGCTGGACGCCGTCGAGCGGGTGAACCGGGAGGTGCTGGAGCCTAACGGCATGCAGATTCGCCTGATGGCCGAGGATGCCGGCTACGTCGAGGCGTCGATCAGGAACGTCTGGCTGAACCTGTCGCTGGGTGCGCTGTTCGCGACGGCGGTCATGTACCTGTTTTTGCGCTCGGGTCGCGCGACGGCGGTCGGCGTGATCGGCATCCCGATCTGTACGATCGCCGCGTTCATCGGGCTGCTCGCGATGGGACGCACAATCAACGTCATCTCGCTGGCCGGCGTCGCGTTCGCGATCGGCATGACGCTCGACAACAGTATCGTCGTCATCGAAAGTATCGAGCTGAAACGCCGTCAGGGGCTGGACCGTTTCCGTGCCGCCGTCGAAGGCGTGAGAAGTGTCTGGACGGCCGTACTGGCATCGACGCTGACGACAATCCTCGTGTTCCTGCCGATCCTGTTTATCGCCGAGGAAGCCGGACAGCTCTACTCCGACGTCGCGATCGCGATCTCGGCGTCTATCCTCGCGTCGATGCTGGTCGCCATCACACTGATCCCGACGGCCAGTGCGCGGCTCTCTTTCGGCACCGAAAACAGCAAACGGACCAGCAACGCGTTCGGCGAGCGGCTGCTGGTCCGGATTGACGGCCTGATCGCGACGCCAAGGCAACGACGAACGACGATCGCGACGACGCTGGCGATCTGTGCCGCCGTCATCCTGTTGCTGACGCCGCCCGCCGAGTACCTGCCGGAGGGCGAGGAAGCTAAGACATTTGCATCGATGAGCGCGCCGCCCGGGTACAACATCGAGACGATGCAGGAAATCGGCCTCGAGGTGCAGGACTATTTCCTGCAGTTCGTCGGCGACGATCCGGACCGTTTTGATCGCGGCGAGGCACCGGTACCGGCGATCAAGTACCTGAACACGCGGATCTCGGCGGGGGGCTTCCGCATCATCTCGGAGCCGATCCGGCGGTCGGACATCGACGAGCTGATGGACGCGATCACGGAACGCTACCGGCAGTACCCGGGCATGCGCGCGTTCGCCGCGCGCGGCTCGATCATTTCGAGCAACGACGGCGGCACGCGCAGCATCAATCTCGATGTCTCGGGCCCGAGCCTCGGTGTCATCTATGACGCGGCACTGGCCACGGTGCGGCGCGCCGAAGAGGTGTTTGGCAACCCGCGCATTCAGTCCAGCCCGTCATCGCTGGCGCTGTCGCAGCCGCTGCTCGAGGTTCGGCCCGACTGGGCGCGCGCCGCAGAGCTCGGGCTTGCCGCCGGCGACATGGGCTACACGATCGCCGCGCTGACCGACGGCGCCTTCGTCGACGAGTACTTCGAGTCCGATGACAAGATCGACATCTACCTGTACGGAACGTCCGGCGGCCGGGCCGATGTCGACAGTCTGGGCGGCATGCCCATCTACACGCCGCAGGGCAGCATCCTGCCGCTGAGCGCGATCGCATCGATCCACGAGACGGTCGACACGAACTCGATTCGACGCATCAACGGCCAACGAACGGTGACGCTCAACATCATCCCGCCCGCCGACGTCCCCCTCGAGCGAGGCGTGGAGATCGTCCGCAACGACGTCGTTGCCTACATGCGCGACAGCGGGGCGTATCCGGCTACCGTCAATATCGACATCTCGGGCGCGAGCGACCAGCTCGACGCGACGAAAGCCGCGCTTGCCGCGAACCTGCCCGTCGCGCTGATCATCGTCTACCTGCTGCTGGTCGCGATCTTCAAGCACTGGGGCTATCCGCTCTTGATCATGACGACGATCCCGCTCGGCATCGCCGGCGGTATTGTCGGCCTGGCGTTGCTGAACCTCGTCGGCGGCGCGCTGGCGTGGATGGGTCTCGGCGGACTGCACCAGCCCTTCGACATGATCTCGATGCTGGGTTTCCTGATCCTGATGGGCACCGTCGTCAACAACCCGATCCTGATCGTCGACCGCGCGATGCAGCGCATGCGAGACCACGGAGCTTCGGCGATCGACGCCGTCCGCGACGCCGTCGCGTCACGCTTAAGACCGATCGCGATGTCGACACTGACGACCATCTGCGGCCTGTCGCCGCTGGTTTTCATCCCGGGCGCCGGCACGGAGCTCTATCGCGGCGTCGGGGCGATTGTCCTGTTCGGTATTCTCGGCGCGGCGATCGTTTCACTGACGATGCTGCCCGCGCTGACCATCTCGGTGCTGCAGTGGAACGAGGGCAGAAAGGGCGCGCTGGCAAAAGCGATATAAACGGGTATAAACGGGGACATTCTGCTTTTTGGTCGAAAAGCAGAATGTCTCCATTCACGGCACTTTTCGACCAAAAAGCAGAATGTCCCCATTTCGCCATTTCGCACGGTGGAACCTTAGGCTGATCCAATGCATCTAACGGGGTAACCTAAGCCCCTTCGGAAATCGTAAGAGCCGCACAATGCCCCTAGCCGCCGAACTCAGGCGCCGCAATGTCTTCCGTGTCGCAGCCGCCTACCTGATCGTGGGCTGGCTGCTGACCGAAGTACTGACGACGATTCTGCCGGAGCTCGGCGCGCCTGAGTGGTCCGAGAAGGCGGTCATCTACGTCTTCGTGCTCGGCTTTTTCGCCGCGGTCATACTGGCGTGGTTCTTCGAGCTCACGCCGGAAGGCATCAAGCGCGACGAGGACGTTGCCGGCGACGCGGGTGAAAGAAAGCAAAGGCATCGGCTGGTCAACTATGTGACGCTGGCCGGCATCGCGCTGATGATCGTCTTCGTCGCCCTGTTCAGCGCACAGCAGGTGGGTGAAGACGCAGCCACCACATCGGTGGCCGTGCTGCCGTTCGTCAACATGTCGAACGATGCAGACAACGAATATTTCTCCGACGGTCTGACCGAGACCTTACTGCATATGCTCGCGCAGATCCCGGACCTGAAGGTCGCCGCGCGGACCTCCAGTTTCGCGTTCAAGGGCCAGAACATGAGCGTGCGGGAGATCGCGGACGCGCTGGGGGTCGCCTACGTTCTCGAAGGTAGCGTCCAACGGGCCGGGGACCGGGTCCGGGTCACGGCGCAGCTCATTAACGCCAGCGACGAATCGCACGTCTGGTCAAACGTCTACGAACGCGAGATCGACGACATTTTCGGCATACAGGACGAGATAGCAAAACGTGTCGGATCCGCGCTGTCCGAGTCGCTGCTGGGCACGGACGCGGCGCTAAGCGGAGGCGTCCAGACCCTGGACCCGGACGCGTACGACCTCTACCTGCGCGCGCGTAAGGAGCGCCTGACTTTCTCATACGGCGGTCTGAAGGTCGCGGAGGACCTGCTCAAGGGTGCGCTGCTCATCGATCCGGACTTTGTCGAGGCAAAGACCGAGCTGGCCACAAGCTATATCAGTCAGTGGGAAACCGGCCTGATGGAGGCCCCGGAAGCGATCTCGCAGGTCAGCGCCATTGCGGACCAGGTACTCTCGGAGCATCCCGACAACGTCGTCGCACGCGCGGCGAAAGTCTATGTCGAGGCCGTGTCGCAATCCATGCAGGGCGACTTCCGATCCATGCCTGACGCGACCAGGGAGCTCGAGTCACTGGTAGCCGACGAACCGGAGAACTTCCAGGTGCGCCTGTTGCTGGTTCGCGCCTACGTGAACACGCTGCAGGACTTCAACGCTCTGTCGGTGCTCGAGGCGGCACTGGAGCAGGATCCGTTCAATCCACAGATCAACTACGAACTGGGCACCCTGTATTTTCGATTGGATCGCCCCGAAGCGGCGCGCATCGTTTTGGAAAAGTCGCTCGAGATCGAACCCATGCAACCGAACGCTCGTGTGCAGCTCGCGCACATCGATCGCGTTCAGGGGGATGGTGTCGGCTTCGTCAAGAACTTCCTGACGGCCATAGAGCTCGATCCGCGCGACCAGGAACTCCCGGGGACGCTGGCCCAGTTCCTGTACCAGATCGAGCTACTCGAAGAAGCTGACGATTTCAGGCGGCGTGTGCTGAACCTCGCTCCAACCAGTGCGATGGCCTACCGCCTCGAGCTGCTGCGGGCGATGGGCAACGCCAACCCCGCAGCGGCGGAAGCCTCAGCGCGCCGAGCGATCGAGAATCGTGTCTATGACCGAATGTACGCCTTTCACGGTGCCGTCGAGTACCTGCTGCGTGCGGCGATCGCCAGCGACACGGTGGATGCGGAACTCGCCTGGCTGGACGAGCAATTGCCGTCGATACTGGACGTCGATGCCGAGACGGTTCCGGGTCATTTCCGGGCAGCGCAGGGTATTGCCCTCGACGCCTGGTACGTCAGTCTGCCGCTGGACGAAACACGTAGGCGCCTTGACGTCCTCATCCAAGCCGGTCAGTCCATGGGCTTCGATCCCACCGAAAACCCGATGACGCACTTGCGGATCCTCGCGATTCGCGGCGAGATACAGGAGGCGATTCGTGTGGCGCTGGACGGTGTCTTTTCCCGTTCTGTAACAACGAGCCTCGGTTGGAGAGAGACCTTCGCTACGCCCATGTTTTCCGAGATCGTCGCCGACCCCCGCGTGCAGGTCGCGATGCAGCAATGGGAGCAGGAAGAAGCCGCTATTCGTAGCAACGTGTCCGCTTACCTGCAGGATATCGCGGGCGCGTCCTAGCGACGGGTGAAGGCACCGTTGCCCACAGTGAAAACCAGACTTCGCTTCCTGCACTCGGGCACCGAATTAAAGGTCTTGCATTGAGTTCCGAACAGCCCTCCAAAACGCGCTGGGTCAGGTTTCGCTCGTTCTTTCTGAATGCTGCGCTAATGATCGGCGTCTTTGTGGCCGCCTCTGCATGGCAGTCGCGCAACATGCTGCCCGCGGATGATGCGGCAGCACCCGAGCTTCGTGCCTTCACGTTGGCCGGTTCGACCTACGATCTGAGTGTGAGCGCCGGACGCCCCGCTCTGGTCTATTTCTTTGCGCCGTGGTGCAAAATCTGCGGCGCCAGCGCCGATAACCTCAAGCGCCTGCGACGCTGGCGGGACGCAGAGTCGTTCGAGATTGTCGCGGTCGCGCTGGACTGGAGCAGCGCAGAGGAAGTCCGTACGTATGTGGAGCGTCACGAACTCGGCGTGCCGGTGTTGCTCGGACACGCAGGGATTCGGGAGGCGTGGCAGATTTACGCGTACCCGTCCTATTACGTGCTCGACGCTCGGCACCGCATCGCGCGCCGCGATATCGGCTACAGTAGCCAATTCGGGCTGTGGTGGCGGGCCTTTACTGTGAAGTGATGGCGTGGCGATCCGGAAGACGCGAGGCAGTGCTCAAGACATGACCATGAAGATGCAGCTCCGCATAGGCGGCGTTCCCGAGCACTTCAACCTGCCCTGGCAGCAGGCGATCGACGCACGTGCTTTCGACGAGCTCGGCATCGAGGTCCTTTTCAGCGACTATCCGGGCGGTACGGGCGCCATGGCGGCGGCGCTGGCGGCAAACGAGCTCGACGCCGCCCTGCTGCTCACCGAGGGGGCCGTCGCCGACATCCTGAGCGGCAGCGATAATCGACTGGTCAGTGTCTACGTCGATTCACCGCTGATCTGGGGCATCCACGTCTCGGCAGGCAGCGACATCCGTGACGCGAGCGAAATCGCGGGTAAGCGCTACGCGATCAGCCGTTACGGATCGGGTTCGCACCTGATCGCGATCGTCGATGCGGCCGAACGAGGATTCTCGACGACCGATATGGCGTTCGAGACGGTCGGGACCGTCGATGGCGCCCGCAAGGCGCTCGGAGAAGGCACCGCCGACGTGTTCCTGTGGGAGAAACACATGACCCAGCCGCTCGTCGATGCCGGAGAGTTTCGCCGAGTCGGCGAGCGGGCCGTGCCGTGGCCGGCCTTCGTCGTGTCGGTGCGCCGCGATTACCTTGCCGAGCATTCCGCCGCGCTTGGCGTCGTGCTCGGTATCGTTCGCAGCTTTGCCAGGCAACTGAAGCAGGGCAAGGACTCTGCGCTGCTGATCAGTCAGACCTATGACATCGCCATGGCCGATGCTGAGTCATGGCTCGAACACGTACAGTGGAGCAAAAACACGGATTGCCCGGATGATGCGCTGATTAGAGTCGTCGATGCGCTACGGGCGCAGGGTGTTACCGAAGACGCAGGGCCGAACGCGATCGAGCGGATCTGGCAACCACTGGATACCGATCAGTGAGCGACACGGACAGCCCGCCCTAGAAATACCTCGCGATGCTGAGCTGCACATAGTCGTCCTTGTCGAGGAAGTACGTGGTGTCGCCTGGTTCTGCCCCGCTGAACGCCCTGACCCGCAGCTCCCCGAACCAGTTGTCGCCAAAGCGTCGTTCTGCCTCGATGTTCAGGAAAGACTCGTCCGTCTCAGTGTCATAGGAGAGACCCGCCAGCACGGCCGTGTCCTGCACGTCGTTGAAGGCCAGGCGCGTTGCTATGAACACATCGTTGTCGGCGATCGTCAGGGGCTCCAGCTCGCTTCGGCCATCGTACTGGTACTCGAGCAGCAAGCCGACGTCTGCTGACGACTCGGCGACCTGATACATCGTGTACTCGAAGCCTCCAACGGCTGCCGTAATACTCCCCGTTGCGCCGTCGCGTACGATCGCCTCTAGCTTCCACAGCCACGCGTCCTTCGTGTACTGCAGGTCGACTCCAAACTGCTCGACCTGATCGTAGACCGGCAACAACGCCGTTCCGTCGGTGGACGGCGTCAGGCGCGGCTCGCGGCTCGTGCCCGAGAAGGCGCTGAGTCCGATGTCGATGTCGCCAAGGTAGTGGCTGTAGCGCAACGCGAAATCCACATGCCGCTGTTTACTCGAGGATTCGTACAGCGCGTTATCGGCATCCACCGGTATCGGCGGGCGGAAGCCGCCATCCGTGCCCGCGAACGTCCTTTCCCTGAAGTATGGCAGCACGAAAGCCGTGATCTCGCCCCAGTCGCGCTGCAGCGTCAGGCTCACCATCGGCTGCCCAAGCTTGTCCTCACCATCGATGTCGCCGGCGAGGTCGGTCTGGTTGACGATGTCGACGAGGTGTACCGACTCGGTCACGCCCCAGAACACCGTGTTCGCGCCAACCAGTACTTCGTAGTCGTTGCCCTCGAACGCCCAGTAGGCTTCCTTCAGGTCGACGAGGTTGCGCTCGGTATCGGTCGTATCCCATCGCAGGTACGGGATAAACGCAGCACGCTGGTTGCCGGAATCGTTGTACCAGCGAATCTCGGTCGTCGAGATAATCGACGGCTGCAACGCAGCGTCGTCCTGTCCGACCCACGCGGGGGTCTGCCAGAACGCACGCACCTGTGCCTCGAGATTGGCGGAGATGTCGACCTCCCCGCCGCGCGCGGGGGACAGGGAGAGAAGCGCGGCGAGGAGGCTGACAAAGACGGTGCGTTTCATCGAATTACCTCAGGCGGCTCAGCCGACCCTTGACGAAATCATTCGCGGCGAGTCCCGTGTTGAACGTGTAGTCACCGTAGATCAGGTCGGTCTGCTTGTTGGTCTGGACGTTGCTCATCGAGAGCTTGTGCGCACGCCAGACACCGTCGTAGTTACGATAGTCGGTGAGCTCGAGCACCTTCAGCAGGTCGCCGCGTCGATCGTAGAACTCCACCTTGCGCAGCTGGTAGTCAGTCTGGTCTACCCAGGAGACCTGTTTCGTGTAACCGGAGTTCTCGTAGCGCGGTGTGCGTTCGACGACGTCGCAGATAAATTTTCCGCATTGCTCTTCACGTACGTAGGTGTAATCGAACTTGTTGAGTTCGATCGCTGTGAAATCCTCGAACGCGAACTCCGATCCCACGAACGGGCCGGACTTGTTCGCCGAGCTGATGCGCTTCACACGCTTCAGTGCCGGCAGGTACAGCCACTGGTCGTCTGGGTCCAGGATCTTCGCGTGCGACAGCAGCGCCGTGCCTTCGATATCGCGCGGCGTGTCGAACACGACGAGGCTCTTGTCGCCAACCGACTCGTCGGGTTTCTCAAGTGTCGTAATCTTGAGCGAGCGCGACGACTCCTGGCCTGCGGCATTGCGCAGGACCATCGTCAATTCTACCTGGCTGTCACCGAAGCCCACGTCGGTGCGGTCCGAACGAGCCGCGATCTCGAAGCCACGCTCGATGTCGCTGTTGCCATGAGCGCTGTCGGCGAAGCTCACCAACAGCATGGCTGCGACGGCGGGCCAGATGATGTCCCTTATCTTGATACTGATCTGTTTCATGGTACTAACTCCTAATTGAATCTTGCTAGGCCTCAGACGGCAGCAGCGCGACGTCGTCAGCGAGTTCGGGCCGCTCCTCTTTGCTACGACCAATCAGCAGCAGGGCCGGCAGGAGCAGGAAGTCGAGGATCAGCGCGCCGACGATCGACAGGATCGTCATCAGGCCGAGGTCGACATTCATCTTGAACGCCGACGTCGTCATGACGAAAAAGCCGGCCGCGAGGACAACCGTGTTAACGACGATAGGCATACCGACGTTGTGGAACGCGTAGCGGATCGACTCCTCGACGCTCAACAGGCGTTCGTCGCGAGCGCGCACATACTTCGACAGCCAATGCACGGTGTCGTCGACAATGATGCCGAGCGAGATCGAAGCGACGGTCGCTACCGAGAAGCCCACCTCTCCGACCAACAGAGCCCATAAGCCAAACGTGACCAGGATAGGCAAGCCGTTGGGTACGAGGCTCAGTGTGCCCAGGCGGATACTCCTGAGGGCGAACATCATGATTACGGCGATGGCCGCGATCGCTATGATCGTGCCGGTCACCATGTTCTCCATGTTGCGTTCCGAGATGTAGGTGAACATGACCGCCGCACTGGTCGGCTTCGCGTGCATGTAGGACGGCAGGTTGGCCTGCTGCCATGCCTCGACGTTCGCGAAAAATTGCTTTGTCTCGGCAGAGGTGGCCTGCTCGACCGTCGCCGTCACGCGAGTCGCAGACTTGTCGACGTTGATACGGTCGTTCAGGTCCAGCCCGTACGGCAGCGAGAGTTCGTAGAGCAGCAGGTACTGCGCCGACAGGTCGCGATCGTCGGGAATTCTGTGGTAGCTGTCGTCGTCAGCATGCATGTTGCGGTTGAGCCGCTTCATGATGTCCGAGATCGAATACACATGTGTCACATGCTTTTCCTCGCGCAGGAAAGCGGTAAACGCCTCCAGGTGCTTGAGGTACTCCGGCTCGGAGATGCCGCCCGCCTCCGCCGCCGGGACCGAGAATTCGATCGGGTACAGCCCGAAATGCTCCTGCGCATTGTCGGAATCCACACGGAACTCGATACGATCATCGAAGTACTGCACCCACTGATCGTTGAAGGTCAGGGTCGGGATAAACGCAACGATAGCGAGCGCGGGCAGGCCCACCACCACGAGCAGGCTGCGGTAGCGACGAATGACGAAATTCGCGAGGGAGTCCATCGCGCGGACCGACAAGTCCGTGCCGGACTTCTGCTTCACCTTGTACGGCAGCAAGCTCAACGCGGCCGGCAGTACCGTGATCGAGAACATCCACGCTGCGAAAATGCCGACGGCCGTGATGTTGCCGAGGTGCCAGTACGGCGGCGAGTCAGAGAAGTTCAACGCCAGGAACCCGACGATCGTCGTCAGCGATGTAATCGCTACCGGGAGGAAGTTCAGGCGTACGGCCTCGACCAGCGCGTCGGTCTTCGCCATGCCGTCACGCATCAGGCCTCGCAGCGACATCAGGATATGGATCGAGTCTGCGACAGCGAGAGTCAGGATCACGACCGTTGCCGACATAGCGATCGGTGTCAGCTTGATCCCGGCAAACCCGGCGACGCCCATTGCAACGATTGTTGACAGAAGGATCACGACCAGCGTCGACAGCGTGGCAGCCAGTGAGCGGATGATCAGCCAGGTCAGTACGAAGATGACACCAAACATCAGCGGTGTGAGCGTGCCGGCGTCCTTCATGCCCGTCTCGGCGAACGCGTTGTTCAACATCGAGACGCCGGTCAGGTGGATGGTCAGCTCAGGATACTTTGCCTCAATGTCGGCCTTGAGTCCGCGCGCGTGCTCGACGGCCTCGGGGACTTCCATCAGACCTTTCTCGGGGTATTGCAGCACGACGTTGACGGCTGTGACGCCGGCGTCTGCGGTCAGGATCTGGTTTCTGATCAGCGGCTCTGCCAATGCCACGTCCTGACGCTCCGAAAGAAACGCGTCTTCACGTTTGGCGGCATCCTGTACGAGGTCCTCGACGATCAGATCGTCTTCGGTCGCGTAGGTGTGCTGGAAGTTGGATACCGAGTCCACGCGTATCGTGTACGGAATCTGCCAGGCGGCTTCGGTGAGTTCTTCGACCGCCGCGATGGTATCGCGGTCGAACGCAACACCGACTTTCGGTTCGACGACGAAGAAGAAATTGTCGTTCTTCGTATAAGTACGCTGCAGATCCTCGAAGGCCTGTAGTTCGGGATTCGCTTCCGAGAAGAAGACGCGATAGTTCGTGGAAAACTCGAGCCTTGTAACACCCGATCCGATCAACGCCGCTGCGAGCAGAGCGCCCAGCAACACGAGGCCGCGGTGACGGATGACGCGTTGTGTCAGTGCCGCTGCGAAGCGGTCGATGGCCTTGAAGTAAGAACCCATGGTTATCTCCGTTATAACTTTTAGTTACTATTCTTTACTGATCGGTCATAAATTAGACAAAAAAACTCAAACCCAGCTGTCGATCAAATTTTCAATATTGTCGAGGAGGGGCTGCCCGTCCATGAAGGCTTTGACGAGGGTCGCCGAGCCAGCCAACGTCACCATCAGCTGCAGCGCGAGTTTCTCGGGAGCCAGCTCCGCGCGGATCTCGCCCGCCTGTTGGGCCTTGCCGATCATGTCGGCTATGAAGCGCATGCGCTTCCTGCTAATGGTTTTGAGCGCTTCGCGCACTTCCGGGTCATGCGGGGCCAGTTCCACCATGGTGTTCACCATCATGCAGCCCTTCTCGCTCTTAGCTTCCGACGCAATCATGTCAACCATCGCGCGAATGTTCTCGAGCGGCGACTCGGAGTCGTACGCCACCGCCGCCGCCTTGCCGAATTCCACGTCCGCGTAGTGATGCAGCGATTCCATGAACAGCTTGTGCTTGTCGCCGAACGCCTGGTAGAGGCTGCCTTTGTGAAGACCCGTCCGGCAGCACAGGTCCGACATCGATGTAGCCTCATAACCCTTGGTCCAGAACGCATCCATAGCCGCCTCGAGGGCAGCTTCCTTGTCGAACTCGCGAGGTCGACCAACGGATCGGGTTGTGGAGTCTCCAGCCATATCGTAGAGCTAATTCTTGAACGTATGGTCGTGAATATAGAACCGATCAGTCAAGAATGCAAGGATGGGCTGGAATCTTTCTTCTTATCGGCGCTCAATGACGGGTTGGCGAGGCTGGCATCACGAGGTTGGCCTTCCTCGCCGCCGTCTCGATCGTCAGCTCGGCGCCCGAGTTGAAATCCAGATAATCGGCCTCGACACCATCGCTGAAGATGACGCCGTTAGTCGGCATCCTGCTCGAGATCCGTAACGGTGTTCTCCGGTTGACGATGCCATGCACAATGCTCGCCTGTGTCGCCCGACTCGGAAACGGCTCCCTGACCGAGTAGACGAGGTCTTCGGAGTCCCACGGCAGTCTTCCCTGATCGGGAGGTGGCAGGACGGTGCCACCCAGCGCCTCAACAACACCGGCGGCGCCCGCATAGACGGACTGCAGCCAGCCCGTCGAGCCCGCACCGGTCGATACGATGATGCCTGACGATGACTGGTTCTCTGTTCGGCCGCCGGCCTCGATGACGTAGCGTGCGGACACGTGCGAGTTCGCGCCAATGAAGAAATCGTTGAATGCCAGCAGGGTCTGCCCGTCCTCCAGCGACGCCTTCGCTAGCGTTACTGATTGCGTGTGTTGGTCTGCATGCGGCGCGTACAGCGTCAGGTGCAGTTGCGGTTCGACGGTCTCGGTTGTGAACGGCAACAGGACGCCGTCGAATCGATCAGGGTCCGGGTTCACGGCGAGGATTGGCTGACCGGAGAGGTACTTGGCCGTATTCGAGACCAGCCCGTCCTGGCCGACCGTGATCACGAGATCGTCATCGCCAAACATGAAGCGCGGCACCAGCTCCCTGCCGATCGTCTGTGACTTGATTGAGCCGGGGATTGCCTGTCGCACCTTCTTGAGCACGGCCTGGTGCTTAACGTGCGCTTCTTCGATCGCGTCGAAACACTGTCCGGCCTGCTGCAGGTAGAACTTCGCCTGTGCCTTCGTATTGAAGCGCCGCACGAGATCATCGAGCTCGGTACTCCGAGTCACGATGATCACGTTCTCATAGCGTGCGCGCGCCATGCTTCCTGCCTCAGGCGGCGCGTTCGCCGTTCGAGTGCGACACGAAGGAGACGACCTTGCTCAGAAGGTCGGGCGTGATGCTCAGGTTGTCGATCCTGCCGGCATTGGCGGCCCATTCCTTCAGCGCAAGACCGACGAGGGCCTGCGGTGGCAGCTCGCCGTACGGTTCGAGCTTGAGCTCCTCGGCCTTCGCTTCGGCTTCCGCTAGCGCGAGGCTGTTGCGAGCCTGCATGTCGACGAGGTCCTTCCTGCGATTCTCGAGTTCGACATCGGTGTTCATCTCCGACTCGCGTATCTTGCGCTCCTCATCCACCGCAGACTTGCGGCGGGCGTAGATGGCCTGGTCGGCACGCCGGTGAAGGCTTTCTCGAAAATCAGCCTCCAGCGCTTTTTGCATCTCCGGTGTCGGCTTGATCGCCGAGAAGTGCAGTCCCTCTAGCACGACATGCAGTTCTTCGAGTTCAGCCGACGATCTTACGGCCGCCTTCACCGTCTCTTCGAGCTCCTTGACGCGGGTCAACGCTTCTTCCAGGCCCAGGCCGTTTATCTCGTTTCGAATATGTGCCTGGACGCCGTTGACGAGGCGTTCGACCATGTGGTCCGGGTCTTCACTCGTGTACCTGTGTGTCTTTGGCGAGATCGTGAAGTCGAGGCGCTTGGCCAGCTCGGTCGGCTCAGTCACCCGGTAGGTCAAGGTTCCCTGTACTGAGACCTCCTGATAGTCGGCCGTTGTCTCGTTGAAGATGAAGAGGCTGTCCTGGCTGGATACCGGGATCACGGCAATAGACGTGGTTCGCGGCAGGTAGAAGAAGTTGATGCCGGCGCCGTGTTTCTTGAGTTTGCCGTTCCGGTGGCTCAAGACGTAGCTATTGGGTTCGCCTTTGTAGTAGTTGATCAACATGATTCACCTCACTTGATAATCTCGATCCGTCCCGGATCTTTGGCTCGGTACAATTTGGCGGGACGGTGCGCGCCGTCGCGCCTGTCCTTACCGGTATCCTCGACCAGGTCGAGGCCCAGGATGCGTTTGCGGAAGTTCCGCTTGTCCATCGGTTTGCGGTGGATGACTTCGTACACGTGCTGCAGTTCGGACAACGTGAATTCCCGCGGCATGAACTGGAGCGCGATCGTCGAGTACTCGAGTTTCGCGCTCAGGCGCTCGAAGGCCATGTCGAGAATGGCAGCATGATCGAAGGCGAGCTCCGGGAGTTCCTGCATCCCGATCCAGCTGACGCCCTCGGCATCCGAACCGGCCTTGATGTCTATTTCGTCGGTCGGTATGAGCGCGTAATAAGCCACGGTGATGACCCGTTCACGGGGATCCCGGTCAGGCGCACCGAAGGTATAGAGCTGCTCGAGAAAGACGTCGGAGACGCCCGTCTCCTCCTCGAGTTCGCGGCGGGCGCCCTCCTCCAGGTCTTCATCCATGTCGACAAAGCCGCCGGGCAGGGCCCACATGCCCTGGTATGGCGGCATGCCTCGCTTGATCAGCAGGACCTTGAGCTCGTCGTGGCGTATCGTGAAGATTACGATATCGGTCGTAACTGACGGATGCGGATATTCGTAGGTGTAAGCCATCTGACTACTTCGTGTTGATTTGACACTTACAATAGTGTCAATCTTACACTAAGTCAAGGCGAATACGACATAATCTGCAGACGCGTTGCCGCGATACTCTGCGTTCATGCGACCTTCGCGCCGCTGGGTGAAACCGGTAAGTCTGCCGGGCAAACGTCTGTGAGCGATCTACGCAGCTTCGGCGGACTTGATCGAGTCCGCAATCTTTTCCGCGATCATGATCGTCGGGGCGTTGGTATTGCCTGAGACCAGCGTCGGCATAATCGACGCATCGACGACACGAAGCGCTTCAATGCCGCGAACCTGGCCTGCCGGATCGACGACCGAGGTCGCATCCGATCCCATGCGGCAGGTGCCGACCGGGTGGTAGATCGAGTCGCCTCGATAGCGGATGTCGTCAATCATCGCGTCGTCAGTGGCATCGCTGCCGATGTACATCGGTCGAGGCGCGACGCTGTCGAACGCCGACGCGTCGAGGATGCGGTTCACCAGCCTCGCTCCTTTCAGCGTGCGGGTGACGTCGTCCTCGGTGCTGAGGAAATTGGGGTCGATGTTCGGTACTGAGCGCGGGTTGGCGTCTTTCAGCGTCACGCTGCCGCGGCTCTCGGGTCGCAGCACGCAGATATGGCAGGAGATGCCGGCGACGAAGTGTCTCTTGCGGCCGTGGTCATCGACGATGCCGGTCACGTAGTGCAGCTGGATGTCCGGTTCCGGCTCATCACTCGAAGTACGGATGAACCCACCGGCTTCTGCAAGGTTTGACGTGAACGGCCCCTTGCCCTTTCGGTATTGCAGAAAATCCGGGATCGCGCGCAGCGTCCGCGATAGCGTGTATCCCATGGCCTTCGATGACTTAACCCGTCGTATGATCGTGTAGTCGAAATGGTCCTGCAGGTTCTGCCCGACGTCGGGCGCATCGTGGACCACGTCGATGCCATGTTCCTTGAGGTGAGACGCCGGGCCGATGCCGGAGAGCATCAACAGCTGCGGAGACTGCAACGCACCTGCCGACAACAGTACTTCGCGGTTCGCTTTCGCCGTCACCGTGCCGCCGCCGTTGCGGTATTCGACACCGACCGCGCGCTTGTTGTCGATGACTACCTTGTCGACTTGCGCGCCGGTAACGACGGTCAGGTTCTTGCGCTCCATTGCCGGCACCAGGTAGGCGACGGCCGCGCTGCAGCGGCGCCCGTCTCGCTGGGTCACCTGGTAGTAACCCACACCTTCCTGGCTCTCGCCGTTGAAGTCATCGTTTAATGGCAGGTTGAGCTGTTGTGACGCCTCGACGAACATGTCGCTCAACGGGTTCTTGTAGCGAAGATCGCTGACAGTCAGCGGTCCGCCCGTACCGTGATACTCGCTTTCGCCACGTTGCTGGTCCTGCGCTTTCTTGAAGTAAGGCAGAACGTCCTGGTACGACCACCCGGTTGCGCCCGCCGCCTCCCAACGACCGTAGTCCGCGGCCGTACCGCGGATGTAGATCATCGCGTTGACCGAGCTCGAGCCGCCGAGCACCCGGCCGCGCGGCTGGTAGCCGAGTCGGCCATTCAGTTGCTTCTGGGGCACCGTATCGAAGCACCAGTTGATCTTCTTGTTTTCGCTCATGAGCGAGAAGCCCATGGGCATGTGAATCAGCGGATGGCTATCCACCGGGCCTGCCTCGATCAGGCAGACACGCACCCCCTCGTCTTCACTCAGTCGATTGGCCAGTACGCAACCGGCGGAACCGGCGCCGACAACGATGTAGTCGAACGATTCCATGCCGTTATTGTAATCGATGAGCCCTCGAATAAGGTTCCGCCGGGCATCAAAAAATGTAAGCTTTTCACGGCGTTCTGTGACCAATGACACTGCCGGACAGGGTCCGCAGCGCTATATTTGGGGGCGGTTTCCGTTGCCCGAACTGTGCAAGCAATGATCGCTACACGACACAGGCTTTTTCGGCTCTGGCCGATCTTCGCGCTGCTCCTTTCGGGGCCGGTACGCCCGTTCGAGCTGGAAATGGGCGCGGTCACGGTAAACGACACGTTCACAACGCCTGGCTGGACGACCGTGACGTTCCTGCAGCCCTTCTCTGGCACCCCGCTGGTGTTTGCACTGCCCACGACCGATGGCTCGGATCCGTCGACGCTTCGTATTCGCAACGTCACGCCGAGTGGCTTCCAGGTCTTGCAGGTCGAACCGAATGCCAATGATGGCCCCCATGTCGCGATGCCGACGGCGTACCTGGCCATCGAGCCCGGTGATCACGTGCTGCCCGACGGCTCACGCATTGTCGCCTTCGAGCATTCGACGACGAGCTTCGCGACCCGCTTCATCTCCACGACCTGGGACTCGCTGACGTTTCCATCGGCCTTCAGCGCAACGCCCGCAATGCTTGGAAGCATCCAGACGATGAACAACGAGTCTGGCAATCCACCGAGCACGTCTTCCATTCCGTTTATGGATGTCGGCCTGCGAAATATCACGACCAGCTCGTTCCAGGTGACCCTCGAGCGCGCAGAATCATCGGCCGGCAGCGTCACGACACCGGAGCGAATTGCAATACTCGCGATCGACGCCGCCGCCAACACGACGTTCGTCGACGCCTTTAGCAATTCCGTACAGCTGCAGTCGCTCAGAACACCCGTAAACATCCAGGGTTTCTCCAACGGGTGTTTCGTCAACGGCTACTTGACAAGCTTCGGCAACACCCCGCTCACGGTAGCGTCCGCCAACACACGCAACGGCAACAACGGCGGCTGGGTGCGACGATGCAGCCAATCCGCCGGCAGCATCGGACTGACGATCGATGAAGACATCGACAACGACTCCGAGCGCAATCACACCAATGAGTCTGCCGGCGTGGTCGCCGCGTCCCGAGCGTTCCATGCGAACTTTGAGGTGGACCTCGTCACGTCGAAGTCGGTAGAGACGCTGTCAGACCCGGTCAACCTGACCAGCGATCCGAAAGCGATCCCGTCGGCAATCATCGGCTACACGATCTCGATAGCGAACAACGGTTCGCTCTCTCCCGATAGCAACAGCCTGATCATCACCGACGATATACCGGACGAGCTGGCGTTGTGCATTACCGTCGCCTGCCTCCCCGGCGGACCGGTCATCCTCGACACCAGCGGCTCACCCGTGCCGCCCGGCGTCACGATCGGCTCCATCGAGTACGACGACGGATCGGGCACATTCAGCTACCCGGGCGACCCGGACGGTGACGGATTCGATCCGGACGTCGATGCGGTCCGCATCACGCTAAGCGGTACGCTGGCAAGCATCGATACGAGTGGCGCGCCGTCGTTTGAGCTGCTGTTGGCCGCGCGCGTGGAGTAAACGAACGGACTCCTTCTTCGGTGCAGCGCCAGTCGCTGCGACGACATTCCGGGTTTTCTTCCGTCGGCATTGCAGTTTGTGATGCGAAGGCTACTCTTAGAGCATCGACAGCGGAGAACTGGAGGTAACCATGAGCCTCGATATCGAGATACGGCAGCAACCGCCAGTGCACGGGCTCGAAATCGCCCGGATCGCGCCGATGTGGAAGATCCCCAAATTGCTGGCTGACGCTTTCCCTCGAATTAACAGGCAGATCGCTGCTGAAGGCGGAGACCGTACCGGCGCGCCGTACGTGCGCTACATGGACATCGACTGGCAGGATATGCGCCATTGCGGGCCGATTAAGATGTTGTGGAAGATGTTTACGTCGAAGCAGCGAATGCTCATCGGCATGACGGTGGAATCACCGCTTCGAGGCGACGGCGACATCGAGGCCGTTACGATCGAGTCGCAATTGTGCCTGCGCACGATTCACAAAGGCCCGTACGAAAAGGTCGGCGACACGTACAAGGAAATCGTTGACTGGGCCGAAGCCAACAACGTTGAACTCGCCGATCACTCGATGGAAAACTACATCAACGATCCGACCACGGTGGATAAGGAGAACATCAAGACGCTGATCCTGATCCCCGTCATCAACGCTCCGGCGAGCAACGACGAGACCGGGTAGTTTCAGAATCGAGCGGGCCGCTTGCTACTCCGGCACCGCACCGAGCATCTGGTCTCCCGATGCCGGAGCGTCGCATTTCGTGTGCGGCAGTTCACCGCGCAGTTCGACCGGCGACACTTCGTCGCCGAACTTGTCCATCGTCAGCGTCAGCTGATCTCGCGGCGCCAGCTGCACGAACGTCTCGATCGGCGGTGAGCTGTTGAGCTGCACGCGATACTCGCCCTCGGGCAACAGCATCACGCCGGCAGAACCCAGCGAACCGCTGGCGACCTCGGCACTGCCACGAAACACGCTGAACGAGGTCGCAACCGTTTCTGCCAGCGCCGCCTCCAGCTCCTCGGCGTTGCTGGCCGTCACGTAGCGTCCGCCCGAGGCATCCGCCACGGCCCTCAAGCTCGCCGTGTCTTCGTCGGCCGCATTGCCGAGCCCGAAACCAATCAGGTGCACGACGATGCCCTGCTCCTTGAGCGAACGCGCCGACTGCACGGGATCGCCACCGCAGCTTTCGATGCCGTCGCTGACGAGAATGATCGTTTTTTCGTTCCGCACTCCGTCGAAGTCGCGTGCGGCCCGGTTCAGCGCATAGGCGATCGGAGTCTGGCCGGTTGGTTTCAACCCGGCGATCGCCTGCCGGATGTAGGCGCGATTGCCGTCCTTAAACGGCACGAGAAGGCTGGAGTCCTCGCAGTTGTTGCTCTCACTGGCGCTTAAGTTGCCGTAGGCCCTCAGCGCGAGATCCAGGTCGTCAGGCAACCGGTACGACAGCGAGTCCAGCGTGTTCTTGGCGATCTCCATCTTCGAGACACCGTCTATCTGTCCCCACATGCTCCGCGACGCGTCGACGACGATCTGCACCGAGCGGTCGTTGAGCGAGAACGCCGACTGGCCGTTGTTGCGCGCCGTTACTTCCAACGCGGCGCAACTCGCGTCGCGCACGTTGACTGTGATCTCGGTCTCTTTCGTTGCACCTGCGATGCTCGTCGCGAAAGCGACGATGCGGTTCTCACCGATCTCGATCGGCAGATCCGCTGAGAACGTGCCGCCGGCGAGCTGCGCCGGAATCGGCTCTGAACCGTTGACGCTCAGCGTGACGCTCTCGACGCCCGTGGTCCGGAGATTGAGAAACGCTTCCGGGAGTTTCCTCGGGTCGTCGACGCGGACAAAGCTGCCGCCGGTTGCCCAGGCGATCGTGTTCAGCGTCTCGGTGCCGCGGTTGCTCGATCCGAGCAGCATGGTCTGCACCGTGATGCCACGCTTCGCGGCCTGCACCGCTGCGTCGAATGCCTTGCTCTGGTTCGACATGCCGTCGGTGAACAGCATGATGACGCGAGAGGAGCCGGGCCGCCCATTGCGGTCGAGCTCCCTCGCCGCCGACGCGATGCCCGCCGCGAGATTCGTGCTGCCGGAACGCGGCAGCGCCTTGAGCGCACGGATGACCGCATCGCGATCCGACGTCATCGCCTGCGCGAGTTCGCTCTTGCGATCGAAGCTGACGACGCCGATCTTGATGTCGCTTCTCGGTGAGAGGTTTTCGACGAGACCGATCGCGCCCTGCGCCCGGAAGTCTTTCGGGTCGGCACTCTTCAGACTGGTCGACGTGTCCATGACGAACATGATGTCGAGATAGCGCACGCCGCCAATCGCCGATGCAATGCCTTCGACCTCGATGTTGGTCGACCCGTCTTCGACCGTGAACCCGGACGACGGAGACTGGATCTCGATCTCGAGGCTGTGCCCGGGTTTATCACCCGTTGCACCCTGGGCTGCAACGTCAAAAGCCGCGCCAAGAAGCAGGACGAAAAACAGAATATGTAAAGTGTTTCGCATGGAAATCACCTGAAACTCGCGTACTCACGCTCAGAATAGGCAGCAAATACAGGGTATTCCCGGACCTGGCGCACAAATTCGGCCGAAGGGTGCTTGGGCAGAATCAGGGTGGTAGAGCGGCGATTTATGGCGCTGCTGGCAGAACAGGCTCTGCTACCGGCCGGCCGGACGGCGACTCTTTCACTACCATCGCCAGACGATGCTCGCCCCCAGCCGGTTGGCGTCTTCAACCGACGCCCGGACCCGGCGACCGTCCACCAGGGTCGCCTCGTACTCGCCGTCGAGCAGCCGGCCGATTCTCGCCGTCAGACTCAGCCGGTCACGTATCCGCCAGCTGATTGTCCATTCCAGCAGAATCGCCTCGAATTCGACGTCGGAGCGGTTCGCAAAGTCTGCGCTGCTAACGTGCCACTCGTTGCCCGCCGGTGCGGCCTGTAGTGACGAGCTGACCGTGTCGGAAAATTTGTAGCTCAGTCGAGTTTTTGGGATGACGAGCTCCACGCGCAGGTCGGGGCTGGGCTGCCAGTCGACGCCCAGCGTCGGATAGAGTTTGTAACGACCAAGACGACTGTCGGCACAAACGCCGTAGCGAAGCACTGCTTGCTCCGACAGCCCTGTCCGCCAAACCACGGCGCCCAGAAGCTGGAACGCGTCTGACGTCCACCGATCGGGGTTCTTGATGATGTTCGAGGAGGCAGACATGGCCGGCGCCACGCTGAGGCGAAAGCTGTTATCGCCATCGGCACTTCGCCTGTGTATCGGGAAAAACGCCGTGTGCAGATGACCGTTGGTCTGCAGCGTGTTCGCATCAAGCCCCAGCGCCACGTAGCGATAGCCCATGCCGGCGGCCCACGCATCGTTCACCTGAAATTGCGCATCAAACTCGTGGAGCTGCGGCCGGGTTCGCCCGACGCCCTCGCCGACCAGAGCTTCGTCGTAGTGGTAGTACGCGAGAGACAGTTGCGATGTGTCGCCCGGCTGCTCGCAGACGTTCGCGCTGGCGAGACAAATCGATGGGAAGACGATAAGCACCGCAATGCCGAAGGCAGCCTTGATTGTCCGGGATGGTGTCAACGCAACTCCCTGGACGCTTACACGCCCACTTAGCGATTCGCCCCGGAACCGCAGGCAGTCATTCTACCGATTCGCAAACAAGGCCGTTCCGGCGTTAGCCAAACCCTCGCTCGAGCAGCGCCTGAGTGACCTTGTCGGGAAAGTCAATGAACGGGTTGCGATTGCCCTGCGCCTTCTGGGTTAGCCAGTTGCGGTGGCGTTCATACTCGTCGACCGGGAACTCGTTGTGCCAGTCGACCAGGATCTTCGTCCGGCTCTTGGCCAGTTCCCGCGCTTCGTCGCCAACCTCACCGGGATAGCGCATCAGGAAGTACATCGTCGCTCGCGCGACGGCGCCTTTGCCGTTGTTCGGCTCGAACTTGTTGGTGCCCTCGCGTCGACCGCAGTCCTCGCGCACCGCCTCGTCCAGCGGATCGAACTGCCAGTAGGGAATGTTGCTGCGGAAGCTGTTGCAACCGGGCTGACAGGCGAACAGATGATGGATGTCCGCTTTCATCGGCTGCCGTTTGTCAAACCAGGACTGGCAAACGACGTGCTCGCAGTTGAATGACAACTGCGTGGAGTTTTCGAGGTCTTCCCACAACGCATCGTCTGCGAAGATCTGACCCAGTGTGGCCTCCGTTACTTCGACGCCGATCGCCTCGGCAAACGGGATCAAGGCGCTGAGCTCGGCCGCAATGGCTTCGACGGGCGAGAACAGGGTACCGGAGTAGATGTTTCGCAGCTGGCCATCGGGATGCAGGTCGATGGCCGGGTAAAGGAACTCGTGGCGCGCCCGGCGGTAGGAGTGACGTTCGGTATGCGTCGCTGCGAGATGAGACTGCAATGCGGGAAACAGGCGCGCAGACGGCTGATCGAAATCGACATTCTGCCAGTATGCGTCGCGAGCGGCTGCGTCCGCGACGGCGTCGTAGTAGGGTCCGTCGACGTGAAAATCCTCGACAATCTTGCGCGCGGCAAGCATCGTATCCAGCCCGGTCGACGTTGGCGGCGCATCGCTCGGCCCCGGTGCCGCCTGGACCTGCGTCGTCTTCGGACTCGCACCCATGTCAGCCAGCGGTGCCGGTCCGAAACTGACGCGGAACAGCCACGCAGGATTGCCGTATTCATCCGTCGTGCGGAAGAACGGCGTGCCCTCGACCGGAGTGACGCCACCCAACTCGCTGGCATCGATGCCGAAGAGAGACCAGATATCGACGATGGGCGGGACCGATTGCGCGCCGCCCCAGAGCGCCTTGCGCGTGTCAGAGAGATTCAGTGCATTAACGTGTTGAACGATCTTGCTGATACGGATTCCTTCGTTGGCCTCCCAGGCAATGCGCGGGATGTCGACGCGCAGCCCGGTCCACGGCTGGCCGTTGGTCATCAGTATTCGCCCGTTTGAATCTCGCTTTGGCTTACCCGCATGGTGCAGCGCGGCCATCTCCCATTGGTCATTGAATACCGGGCTTCCGGATGATCCCGGCTGTGTGTCTGCTCGGTAGTGCAGGAAGCTGTCGACAACACCAATGATTGTGTTATCCCTCACCGTGACTTGCATGCGTTCTCCGCCAGGGTGCTGGATGATGTTGACGCGCTCGCCGACCGTTGCCTTGCCGGAGGGTGCGATCACAGGATTCCATCCACGCGATCCGAGTTCCGTGCCGTTGTCGTTGCTTTCCTCGATCGCGACGATCGTAAAGTCCAGCGCAACATCGGTCTCGAAAAACACGTTCGGCTCCATCCGGAACGTGAGCGGCTCGCGCGGCCCGGCAACGCCTGACAGATATTCGAACTGGATCGTGCTGGACGCAGCCGTCGCGGCATCCGATATAACGTGGTTGTTGGTCATGAACAGGCGCGGACTGATCATCGTGCCACTGCCAAAGCCCGTTACCTGCCCGCTGGCCGCACGAATCTGCACGCGTGCGACGGCACGTGACGCAAGCACGCCACGCTCGAAGAACGCGATACTCGACAGCTCGTTAGCGTCGAGAATGCGTTCCAGGGGGTTGAATTCGACCCGCTCCGCATTCGCGATCGCGTCGGCCTCGGCGTTGCGACCGAGCCGCTCCAGGCGTGTCTTGTAACGGGCGCGCTGGTCGAGAATCTCCCAGTTGGGGGACTCACCGGCGCCGAGCTTGGCGAGCTCGGCGAGGATTTGGTCACGTTGGTCGGTCGAATTCTTGAAACGACTTTCGGCTTTGTCGATCTGCGAAATCAGAGTGCTCATGCTTCACCTCTCCGGGATACTGGCGGCCGAGCCGGTCCTGCACGAGCCACCGACCACCCGATTGTACGCCGTACTTGTGACGTTTATGGGCAGCTTTTGCCTACTTATAGCGCAATCTGACGGCAGATCGCCTCATATGGTGAGCAAAAGGCTCGTGAATCCGCTTTTTGGGCGTTGTCGAAGGGTTCTTTTGGCGTGGCGAGGTCTGCACGCGCCCGGCGTTGGCTCGCCGTGAGGCCCTCAAGGTTTGCTGCCGGCATCCGATAACCACTGTGAATCCTTGAGGAAACCCGCAGGCGCATGCGTACGAAGCGAATCGAGAACTATCTCGACATCGGATCATTGAACCTGTTTTCGCGACAGATCGTGGAAACGCTGGGCAACGTCATATCGGTCGCGATACATGACTCCGCCGGCCAGCTCGTCTGGGCCGGCCCCGACAGCGACGCGCAGGATTGCTGGGCCGTATCCCCTTTCTTGAGAGAACCTGTGCCCGGTGTCGGCTTCTGCGAACGACTGAGCAACAATCACTTCGTCTATGTGTTCTACATCGGCGGTGACGAGCATGAGCATACGATGGGCACCGTCAGCATTCAGGTCGACGCGTCGCACCCGATGAGCCTCGAGTTTACCCACGATGAAGTTGAACCGATCCTTGGGTGCATCGAACGCCAACTGGATATCAACTCGGAGCTGTCATCGGTACGGCGCATGTCGAAGGAAGGACAACGCGGCCTCGATCTGCTCGTCAAGTTCGATGAGCTGGACGACAAGGAGCCGCCGGGCATCCAGATCGAACGAATACTCGAGTGCTCAGCTATGCATTTCCAGTCGGAATTGGCGGCGGTGCTGATGCCCGACCAGGACATCCAGGCGACATGGCCGACGAGCCTCCTCACAGAAAAATCCAAGTCTCGCGCTGTGATGACAACGCTCGGCGGTCTCATGACTTCTGCCAAGACGCACCGCAGAGTCCTGCTGTCCGATGCCAACATCACGATTCGCGTCGCCGCCGGCATCGCCAGCCCGGATCCGAAGGTGCTGTGTTGTCCGATCATGAACGCCAAAGACGACGTCGTTGGCATTTTCGTCCTTATGCGTGGGGCGCGTTTCACTCGCGACGACGTGCGTCTGGCCAAGGCGATCTGCATCAAGGTTCACGCGCTGACGAAGGCGGCGAGTCAGCTCCGCAAGACTCACTTCACCCGACACAACCTGCTGGACTATATCGACAAGACGCTCAAACATGATGCGGCGCAGTCACATGCACTGATGTATGTCGACGTCGACAAGCTGCACGTCATCAACGACAAGTACGGGCACGTGGCCGGCGACCGGGCGATCCACCACATCCAGGACATTCTGGACGACTTCGTCAATAAGAATGACGCAGTCTGCCACCTGTCCGGCGACTGCTTCGGCCTGTTTCTTCGCGGTGTCGATGAAGCGTCCATCGTTGACCGAGCGCAGCTCATCCTGGATGCGATTGCGCGCAAGCGCTTGCGGTTCGAAACTGTCGATATCGAGATATCGGCAAGCATCGGCGTTGTACTGTTACCCAGCGTCGCAACCAATGGCGCCGCGGCACTGAACACCGCAGAGATGGCCGCTCGATCCGCCAAGAGCCGCGGCGGCAACCGCTATGTCGTGTTTCAGGACGCCGACGCCAGCGTGGCGCAGCGTCGTACGGACCTCGATCAGGTCAATGACCTGCAGTATGCCTTGATCGACGGCCGCTTCGAGTTGCATGCGCAGCCGATCATATCCCTGAAGGACGAGGCCGGGCCGGCGCGCTATGAGGTGCTTATTCGCATGCTTGATGCGTCCGGGAAAACCATGCCGTCTGCCTCGTTCATCGAGTCAGCAGAGCGCTACCAGATGATGTCGGCCATCGATCGATGGGTCATCAAGCAGACGCTCGACCAGCTGAGTGCGGCCGACAATATGGTCGAAGTCAACATGTCGCGCTTCTGCGTCAACGTTTCGGCGCAGTCCCTCGCCGATGACGACTTCATCGACTTCGTGGAAGCCTGCGTGGCTGAAAGCTTCGTCTCCCCGGATTCGCTGTGTTTCGAAATCACGGAGACAGCGGTCGTCCGCAACCTCGAGCGCGCGCAGCGATTCATCCGGCGACTGCGTAAGCTAGGCTGTATGGTCGCGCTCGACGATTTCGGCACGGGTTATTGTTCGTTTGCGTATCTGAAGGACCTTCCCGTCCATTACGTCAAGATCGACGGCGTGTTTGTGCGTGACATCCTGCAGAACCCGCTGTCGGAGGCGATCATCGCGTCGATGGTCGAGATCGCCAAGGTCATGCGAGCGTCTACGATCGCAGAACACGTTGAGAACGAACTCATCTTCCAGCGCATGCAGAACGCTGGGATCGACTACGCACAGGGATTCGGGGTTGGTCGACCCAAGCCGCTGGCGGACGTACTGATGCAACTCGGATCGCCCATCCTGTTG
Organism: Woeseiaceae bacterium; assembly: GCA_030066655.1. GTDB lineage: Bacteria > Pseudomonadota > Gammaproteobacteria > Steroidobacterales > Woeseiaceae > UBA1847. The sequence goes on from JASJBE010000054.1 coordinate 26,072, forward strand.
GATGACGCCGGGGACAGTGCATCGAGTGCCGGATAGACGGACAGAAGCGTCGGGTGCATACGCGCCAGGCACAGCTGAGTGAAACTGACGCAGGTCGCGAAATCCGGATCCTGTTGATTCGCCCCCTTGCAGTTCGGCCATAGCAGGCGTAGATGGTAAGGGTATGCGCGAGCGTCCCGACTCCAGCTCAAACCTGCCGGTTCTTGCCGAACAGAAGAGGCGCGCCTGGCATCGGCGCATGCCGACCGGACTGTCGTATGCGGGCGACGCGGTTGCTGCCGATAACGTCCGCTTCCTGGCCGACACGACCTGGGTTGACGCGGATGGTGTCAGTCACAGCGAGCAAACGATATTCGACACCGTATTCGACATGCTCCGCCGGGCGCGACGGCTGATCCTGCTCGACGTGTTCCTGTACAACGACTTCGAGATGCACATCGAGAAACCGTTCAGGTCGCTGGCGCGCGAACTGACTGATGCACTGCTCGAACAGAAAGCGAAACACCCTGACATGGCGGTCGTTGTCATCACCGACCCGATCAATACCGTCTATGGATCGATTCGAAACAGGTTCTTCGAGTCGCTCGAGGCGGCAGGCATTCGCGTAGTCCTGACTGACCTCGCCGCTCTGCGAGACAGCAGCCCGGTGTACTCATTCCTGTGGCGCTGCTTCGTCAGACCATTCGGCAACAAGGGGCGCGGCAGCATCAGCAACCCGTTCGACCCGGAGGGGAAGATCACACTCAGAAGCTACCTGACGATGCTCAACTGCAAGGCCAATCACCGCAAAGTCGTCGTTTGTGATGACGGCGATACTCTGGCCGGGCTCGTCACGTCCGCCAATCCGCATGATGCGAGCAGCGCCAACTCGAATGTCGCTGTCCGTTTCACCGGACCCGCGGCGAGGGACCTCCTGGCCAGCGAGAACGCGGTACTCGCGTTCTCGGGCCACGATGAGCTGGCAGTTCCCGCAGTGCGTCCGGCTGAAGGCGCCTCGAACACGGTCCAGGTGTTGACCGAGAGCGCGATCAAGATGGCTGCACTGGCCATTATCGACACTACGACAGGGGACGGGGAGATCGACATCGCAACCTTCTACCTGTCTGACCGCGCCATCATCGCCGCATTGAAGCGAGCCAGGCAGCGCGGCGTCACGTTGCGCATCGTGCTCGACCCGAACAAGAACGCGTTCGGCTATGACAAACACGGCATCCCGAATCTACCCGTTGCTGCCGAGCTCATGCGATCGCAGATCGACGTGCGCTGGTACCACACCCATGACGAACAGTGTCACTTCAAGATGCTGCTGGCAGACGACGGTCGCGGCGCAGCTCGCTTGCTGCTGGGTTCTGCTAACCTGACCCGTCGCAACCTGGACGACTTCAACCTCGAGACGAACGTGCTCGTAACAGGCCAACGCTCGCTGACAGCGATCAAGGACGCGCAGGCGTTTTTCAACACGCTGTGGAGCAATGAACGTAGCCGCATACATACCGCGGCCTACGAACACTACCGAGACGAGTCGCTACTGAAGAAGAGTGTGTATCGATTCATGGAGGCGTCGGGGTTCAGTGGGTTCTAGTGTCCCCACTTATGGTCCATACACTACCGTCACGTCACTAGTCTGAGGTTCCAATGGCCATGCCGATATCGCGACTAATACTGTTGATTCCGTTTGTGATGGCGGCAACCGCATCCTGCGAGCGGCAGGCCTTTCGCACGGACGGTCGTGCGTACTACATCGAGTCGGCAGACGGCGCACGAACGCTTCGCGTCGCGTGGTATGGCGATACGATGGTGCGATTGCAGACCGTGCACGGGAATGAGCGCTGGCTGCCCGATGATCACTACGAAATGGTCCAGACGCATGATTGGACGAGCGACATCGATTCCAGTGCTACGGACGAGCACTTTGTCATGAGGTCGTCATTGCTCGAAGTCGCCGTCGATCGCGACACGCTCGCAGCTCGCTTCATCTTGCGCGGTGAAGCCACCCCGGTATTGCAGGAACAGGCCGGCGCACAGCGGGAAGGCGATATTCGCATCGTCCGGTTCGAAACAGACGATTCGGAGCGCTTCACTGGACTGGGCCACGGCTATTTCGCGCGGGTCGATAGCCTTGAGCTCACCGGCACCGTGGTCGAACGCAACTACGGCAGCGTACCGATCGAACAGGCGCCGCTCATCGTCCCGTTCTATCTCTCGAGCCTCGGCTACGGCGTATTCCTCAACAGCACGTTCCCGAACCGCTTTGCGATGAACGCCGACGGCGACTACAGCATGGCTGTCGACACGCATGGCTTCGATGGCCAGATGGACTACTTCTTTATCGGTGGTCCGGCGCTCAAGGACGTGCTCGACCGCTACACCCAGCTAACCGGCCGGCCGAGACTGCCCATGAAGGCCATATTCGGCCTGCAGTTATCCGACAAGGGTCATGACCACAACTCCGAGACGCCGTCGGACCAGCAGTGGTGGGAAGACAAGATCACGGAGCACCGCGACGCCGGCCTGCCGCTCGATCATGTCGTCAACGACAACCGATGGCGTGCCGCCGGTGGCAAGCGTTGTGAGTCGAAAATCGAATGGGATCCCGAACGATATCCCGATCCGGCGGCCTGGAAACGTTGGCTCGACGAGCAGGGCCTGGTCTCGACGCTGGACTTTAATCGTTGCATCGCCCGTTTCTCTGAGGGCTGGGATCCGTCGTTCAATCTGCCACCGATCGATAACATCGAATTCGCAGACAGCGCACCGGACCTGACCAGCGACGGTTTTCGCGATTGGTTCTGGCAGATCTTCTACGAGAAGTCGCTGGACCCCGCACTCGCCTACCCCGGCGATGCACTCTGGATCGATGAGTTTGACGAACAGGGAGCGGCGCCGATGGATATCGTGCTGGTCAACGGACGCAGCTCGGCCGAGATGCGCAACTACTGGTTCTTCCTTATCGCAAAAGCGCTGGTCGCAGACGGCTGGGACAAGTCCGACATCGAGCGACGGCCTTTCGTCTGGGTGCGCGGCATGACGGCAGGCGCCCAACGATACGCCACGTTGTGGAGCGGTGACATCAAACCGAACGATGAAGACATGGCGGCGCAAGTACGCGCGATGCAGATGGCCGGCCTCGCGGGCTTCCCATACTGGGGTCACGATGCAGGCGGGTTTTTCGATTGGGACAGGCGCGTCGGACCCGATGAGTCTCTGTACCAACGCTGGACCCTGGCGTTCGGCAGTTTTGCGCCGATCTGGAAACCGCACGGCATGGGTGCGTCGCGCTGGCCGGTCGATCGCAGCGACTCAAGCCTCGCGAGAGCAATTGAGTTTGCTCGCCTGCGTTACGAGCTGATGCCCTATCTCTACACCGCCGCTCATGAGGCTGCTGAAACGGGCCTGCCGATCGCCCGTCCAATGCTGCTCGAATTTCCCGACATTGACGAGGCCTGGGAGCATGACCTGCAGTACTTCTTCGGGCCGGACCTGCTGGTCGTGCCGCCGGTCGACAACGCGGATGGGCGAGCGTGGCTACCGGCAGGGCACTGGTATTCCCTGTGGGATGGTCGGCATTACGAGGGCGATCAGGTCGTCAACCTGCGAGGCGAGACGGTCGTTATGCCGGTGATGGTGCGAGGCGGCGCCATCATACCCAGACGCGAGTATGCGAAGAGCACCGCGTTTATCGACAAGACGAAGCTCATCGTCGATGTTTACAGCGGGGCTAACGGTGCGTTTCGCCTCATCGAGGATGACGATCGCACGGAAGCCTACCGGAACGGGGAACGCCGGATTACGTGGTTGCGCTACGACGATGTCGAGAGAGTGCTGACGATAGAGGCCGCCAATGGCGACTACGCCGGAGCGCCGGCATTCCGGGACGTAACGATTACCTTGTTCGAGCCGGGCGGTCGGAAACAGGTCGCAACGCGGAGGATTCCCGTCAACCGGCCCGAGCGCATACCGCTTAAGAACCCGTAGCCGAAGCTGCCGTTTAGCTGGCGGGCAACGGCTCCGAACAAGCCAGTCCAGTCACGCCAGGTCTTCGGTGGCAGACAGTTGATTGCCCGGTTGCGGATCGATTCGTTCTGATTGAAGCGGCGGTATTTGGTACCGTTGCCGAATGAACATAGATAAGAAAGGCCAGCTCTATATTGGCCGCAAGAGCGAGGGTGGCGAGCCGGTATTACTGAAGGCCAGCACCCTGACGACTCACGGGGTCATCTTCGGGATGACTGGTTCGGGCAAGACCGGACTCGGGGTCAACATGCTCGAGGAGGCGCTGCTCGGCGGGACGCCAACGCTCATCCTCGACCCGAAGGGCGATATGGGCAATATCCTGCTCAACTTCCCCGACAGCACCGCGGATGACCTGGAACCCTGGATGGACAAGGGCAAGGCCCGGCGCAAGGGCGTCACCGTGCGCGACCTGGCCGTGAAAGAGTCCGCCGAACGCCAGGCGGACCTCGCCGGGGATGGCATCACGCCGGAGCGCATCGCCAGGCTGCGCGACAACACCAAATTCAAGATCTACACGCCGGGCTCGTCGATTGGCATACCGATCAACATACTGGGATCGTTGAAGGCGCCCGAGCTTGACTGGCGAGAGAGCGCCGAGACCATCCGCGATGAAATCGAGGGCATCGTGTCGTCGATTCTCGTGCTGGCGGACATCAAGTCCGATCCGGTCTCCGGGCCCGACCACATCCTGATCTCAACGATCATCGAGACCTGGTGGCGTCAGGGCAAAGACCTCGATCTGGCGACACTGGTCGGCCAGATCCCGAAACCTCCGTTTCGCAAGCTCGGCGTATTTGACCTGGAGATGTTCTTTCCCGAAAAAGACCGCATGAAACTGGCCCTGAAGCTGAACAGCCTGCTGGCGTCTCCGTCGATGGCATCGTGGCTCGAAGGCGAACCGCTGGATATCGAGAGCCTGCTCGGAACCGGCGGCAAGACCCCGTGCGCGGTCATTTACATGGCGCACCTCAATGAACAGGAACGTCAGTTCGTCGTCACGTTGCTCTTGTCCAAGGTCGTTACTTGGATGCGGTCGAAACCCGGCACGTCGGAACTGAGCGCGCTGATCTACATGGATGAGGCCTTTGGCTACGCGCCGCCGTCCGCCGAGCCGCCGTCCAAGAAGCCGATACTGACCATTCTCAAGCAGGCCCGGGCATTCGGTGTTGGCCTGGTGCTCGTTACACAGAACCCGGTCGACCTCGATTACAAAGCCATGTCGAATGCCGGGACCTGGATCGTCGGGCGCTTGCAGACCGACAATGACAAGCGGCGCATTCTCGACGGGATATCGGGAGGCATGCCGGACCTCGACGCAACGATCTCCAATCTCGCGAAGCGCCAGTTTGTGATGCACCTCGCCAAGAAGAACCGGCAGACGATCTTAAGCCGCAGGCATTCGATGTGTTTCCGCTTCGGGCCGTTCACCCGGAAGCAGGTGGCGTCGTTGATGGCACCGTACAGATCGGAACCAGCACCTGCACCTGAAGCTACTCAGCCCGCTGCGAGTGTCGAGGTTGCGGCTGCCAACGCCCCGGCGGCCATCGCTCCGAGCGTTGCCGCGGGCATCGAGGTGGCCTACCTCGACGCAGCTGCGCCCTGGGCCGCCGACCTCGGCGCAGACCCTACCGGGACCGTCCTGGCGCCGGCCGCCGCGGTCACGGTGCAGCTGCTGTATGACGAGACGCGAGCCAAGGTCAACCACAACGAGACTTACGAGGCTGTCATCTTTCCACTGGACGGCCTTATCGACGTCGAAGACGTGCTGTCCGTCGATCATGACGATCGAGACTTCAAACCAGAAGCGCCCGCAGGCGCGAGTTATGAGCTCGGTAACACCAAGCTTCAGAACAAGACCTTTTGGACCAGGCTGCGCTCCGACATCAAGAATCACCTGGCCGCCAACCGGAATATCGAGATCTGGAAGTGCCCCGGACTGAAGCTGTATTCACGTGTCGATGAGGGTGAAGACGCCTTCAGGGCACGATGCGAACAAGCTGCTGACCAGGCCGCCGACGCCAAGGTCAGCCAGCTCAGGGACCGGTTCGCGAATCGCATCGACCGCTTGCAGGACCAGATCTCGACGGCCGATGCGCGGGTAGCGGAACTGGAGGTGGACGCATCGGCCCGCACCCGGGCGGAAGTGATGTCAGGCGTCGGCGACCTGCTCGGCGGACTGCTGAAAGGAAGAATGAGCTCGAGGACGCTGAGCCAGGCCGCAACCCGTCGGGCGGCGTCGAAAAAGGCCAAGTTACGACTCGCCACCGCCAAACAGAAGGCGGATGCCAAGCGGCAAGACCTGATTGACCTGGAACGCGACCTGGAAGACGAGCTGATCAATATCCAGAACGAATTCGATGCGCTGGCAGAGAATATCGAGCCGCTTCAGATCGGCCTGGAGAAAACCGACATCCGGGTGGCAGAGGCCAAACTGGTCTGGGTCCCGGTCGCCTGAGCCAGATCTGCCGCCCAAAATGAAAGCGGCCCCGTCAGGGGCCGACTTCCGAACTATCGCGTGGGTCGATAACCGATCCGGTTAGTCCACCTCGACGACAGCTGCGTCTTTTGCGGCCCGGCCAACAGCGCCAATGCCGTTGTCCCGAGACGACTCCGATGAGTAGTTCTGGCTCGTGCCAATCACCTGCCCGTTCCGAGCCTTCAGATTGAAGCGGAATTTGCCGCTCGGAGTGGTCTTCTTCTCGAAACATGCTTCGTCGAGGCAATTTTTCTTAACCGACTCGATACCGTTAGTGCAGCTGGACTTCGACTTGTAACCCTCACTGGATAGGATGGTCTCGCCGTTGCCCGCTTTCAGACGGAAACGAAACTCGCCGGCCTTGTCTTTGTAACACTCAAACTTTCCTGCCACTTCTTGTTCTCCTTCTTAAATGGACCGCTAATCTAACAGTTCATTAGGCCTCGTCCAAATCCGCGCCGCAATCGTGGGATATACCTCCGTTCAGGCACGTGAATCTGAACGATTGGTCAATGACGTACGGGCGCGGCGCTGGTTCGCTGAGTACTCCCAGGTAGCCGCGAGTCATGAAGATCCCGAAAGCGACGTCGTGCATTCGCCAAACGTCGAATGCGCCAGCGCCGCTGCGGGCCTACACTATCCGTACACGGCAGAAGGGCAGGCGCAAAATGAACGATTACAAGAGCGTGTACACGGCCTCCATCGAGACGCCGGAGGACTTCTGGTCTGAGGCGGCCGCCGGGATCGACTGGGAGAAGCCATGGGACAGCGTCGTCGACAACCCGGAACCGAATATCTATCGCTGGTTTGCCGGCGGGCAGCTCAATACCTGCTACAACGCGCTGGATCGGCACGTCGAACGGGGTCGCGGCGACCAGGTGGCCGTCATCTACGACAGCGCCGTGACAGACTCCCAGCGCAGGATCACCTACAAGGAGCTGCTCGACGAGGTTAGCCGCTTTGCCGGCGTGCTGGCCGCCAATGGCGTCGAGAAGGGCGATCGAGTCATCATTTACATGCCGATGATTCCGGAGGCGATCGTCGCCGTGCTGGCGTGCGCACGTTTGGGCGCTGTGCACTCGGTCGTGTTCGGCGGATTCGCAGCGGCTGAGCTTGCGACGCGAATCGATGACGCGACGCCGAAGCTGATCGTCTCGGCCTCCTGCGGCATCGAACCGTCGCGTCTCGTCGAGTACAAGCCATTGCTCGACGAAGCCATCGAACTCGCGAGCTACAAGCCCGACTACTGCGTCATTTACCAGCGACCGCAGGTCGAGGCACCGATGATCGACGGCCGCGACATTGACTGGAGCGCTGCGATGGACGCGGCTCTGCCGCACGGCTGCGTAACGGTGGAGGCGACCGACCCGCTGTACCTGTTGTATACGTCAGGGACGACCGGACAGCCCAAAGGCATCGTTCGCGACAACGGTGGTCACGCGGTCGCCCTGCACTGGACGATGAAAAACCTCTATGGCGTCGAGCCCGGCGAGGTGTACTGGGCCGCCTCCGACATCGGCTGGGTCGTCGGTCATTCCTACATCATCTACGGCCCGCTGCTGCACGGCAATACAACGGTGCTGTACGAGGGAAAACCGGTAGGCACGCCGGATGCCGGCGCATTCTGGCGGGTTGCGAGCGAACACAAGGTCGCCGCGATGTTCACGGCGCCGACGGCGTTTCGGGCGATCAAGCAACAGGACCCCAACGGCGAGCTGATCGGCAACTACGATCTGTCGAACCTCAGAACGCTGTTCCTCGCCGGCGAGCGCTGCGACCCGGACACGCTGCACTGGGCCGAAAACAAGCTCGGCGTTCCGGTCATCGATCACTGGTGGCAGACGGAAACGGGCTGGGCGATTGCCGCGAACTGCGTGGGCATAGAGCTGTTGCCGGTGAAAGCAGGCTCCGTCGGGCCGGCGACACCGGGCTGGGACGTGCGCGCGCTTGACGGCGATGGCAATGACGTCGCCGCCGGCGACGTGGGCGCCATTGCTTGCAAACTGCCGCTGCCGCCGGGCACGCTGCCGGGGCTGTGGAACGCGAAGGAGCGGTTCATCGAGTCCTACCTGTCGCGATTCCCGGGCTGCTACGAAACCGGCGATGCGGGCTTCATTGACGAGGACGGTTACATCAACGTCATGTCGCGCACGGATGACGTCATCAACGTCGCGGGCCATCGCCTGTCGACCGGCGCTATCGAGGAGGTGCTGGCATCGCACCCGGACATCGCCGAGTGCGCCGTCATCGGCGCCGCAGACGAGATGAAGGGCCAGCTACCGCTGGGCTTCCTGGTCCTGAAGGCCGGCGTCGATCACGAGCCGGACGCGATCGTCGCGGAGACGGTGAAAATGGTGCGCGACCAGGTGGGCCCGGTCGCCGTCTTCAAACAGGCCGTCGTCGTCGCCCGGCTGCCGAAGACACGCTCCGGCAAGATATTGAGAGGCACGATGCGCCGCATCGCCGACAGCCAGGAGTACAAGGTCCCGGCGACCATCGAAGATCCGGCGGTTCTCGATGAGATTACCGCTGCGCTGAAGACGATCGGCTACGCGAAGAGCTAGCTCTTTAAAGGGGTCGAACCGAATTAAAGCGCCGCTCTAATTGGTCAAACCTACGTGTCGCCATTGCCTGGCGCTTTAATTCGGTTCGACCCCTTTCTACGTATAGACCCCTTTCTACGTATACGTACAGTCCACAGGCGTCATGGGCTGACTCCTCGCGTGGAGGGATTACAATGTAAGCGTGGCAAAGCAGCGAGCGACGCCGATGTCCGATGGTGATATCGCAACACGCTGGCACGCGCGATCGACCGATGAGGCCCTCTCTGCGCTCTCGGCCAGCGCCGACGGTTTGACCGAAAAAGAAGCGGTCCGACGACTCGCGAAGCTGGGTCCGAACCTGTTGCCGCAAGGTCCTGGACGCAGCGCCTGGCAGCGGCTGCTGATGCAGTTTCACAACGTGCTCATTTACGTGCTGCTTGCTGCAGCCGCGTTATCGATCTTTCTTCAGCACCCGATCGATGCCGGCGTCATCCTGGCCGTCGTCATCGTTAACGCGGCGATCGGCTACATCCAGGAGGGCCGCGCCGAGAATGCGCTGGAAGCCATTCGCGGCATGATCGATCCGCAGGCGACCGTCGTCCGCGATGGCCAGCGCACGACGGTGACCGCCGCCGATGTTGTTCCCGGCGACGTCGTTCTGGTCGAATCCGGCGATCGGGTCCCGGCGGACTTGCGCCTGCTCCGCACTAAGAATCTGCGGACCGACGAAGCCATTCTCACCGGCGAATCAATGGCGGTGACTAAGTCTGAAGATGCCGTGCCGAGTCATGCGCCGCTCGGCGACAGAACGTCGCTGGCCTTCTCCGGCACGTTCGTAGCGACTGGCCACGGCGCCGGTCTGGTTGTAGAAACTGGCGCGAAAACCGAGCTTGGTCGCATCAGTGAAATGATCGGCGGGGTTGTCAAACTGAAGACGCCACTGCTCAGGCAGATGGATGCCTTCGGCAAGCGCCTGACGGCCTTCATAGTCGCGATCGCATCCGCAGCCTTCCTGTTCTCGATCTGGGTTCGTGACTATGCCTGGGCGGATGCGTTCATGGCCGTCGTCGGTCTCGCGGTGGCGGCGATCCCGGAAGGACTGCCGGCAACCATGACCATTACGCTCGCGATCGGTGTACAACGGATGGCCTCCCGGCATGCCATCATTCGGCGGCTGCCCGCGGTAGAGACGCTGGGCTCGGTATCGGTGATCTGCTCGGACAAGACCGGCACGCTGACTCGAAACGAAATGACCGTGCGCAGCGTGACGACGAGCCAGGCGCTGTTCGACGTATCCGGCGTCGGCTATATCCCTGACGGTGATTTCCTGCTGGACGGAGAACCGGTATCGCTCGGCGATCGTCCGCGGCTGCAGGCACTGACGCTCGGCGCAGTCTTGTGCAGTGATGCCACGGTCCGTTTGAAGAACGGCGAGTGGCGGATCGATGGCGACCCGATGGAAGCCGCCCTGCTCGTCGCGGGCATGAAGTCGGGGCTCGATCCGGTGTTCGTGCGGAAATCCTGGCCGCGCGATGACGAAATACCGTTCGAGTCAGAGCACCGGTTCATGGCGACGCTGCATCACGACCACGAAGGGCGCGGGGCCGTCTACATCAAGGGCGCACCCGAGCGCTTGCTGGAGATGTGTCATCGCCAGCGCGGCCTCGAAGGCGACGAGGATCTGGACCGTGACTACTGGCAGAAACGCATCCACGACACAGCCGCTCGCGGCGAGCGGGTGCTCGCGCTCGCCGAAAAGCCTGTCGATCCAAATGCAGTTTCACTCAACTTCAGCGATGTTGAATCCGGGCTGACGCTGCTCGGCTTCTTCGGCTTCGCCGACCCCCCGCGCGAAGAGGCCATACGGGCGGTCACCGAGTGCCGGCAGGCAGGCATCCAGGTCAAGATGGTCACCGGCGATCACGCAGTCACCGCGACCGAAATCGCACGTCAACTCGGGCTCGCCGACGACCCGATCACCCGCACGGGCCAGGATATCGAAGAACTCGACGATGACCAGCTTAAAGACGCGGCGCTCGAGACGTCGGTGTTCGCTCGCACGACGCCTGAGAACAAGCTGCGGCTCGTCGAGGCATTACAGGCGGACGGTTTAACGGTCGCCATGACCGGCGACGGCGTGAATGACGCACCGGCGCTCAAGCGCGCAGACGTCGGCATCGCCATGGGCCGCAAGGGTACCGAAGCGGCGAAGGAAGCCGCAGAGATGGTGCTTGCCGACGACAATTTCGCCTCCATTGTCGCCGCGGTCCGCGAGGGCCGAACGGTCTACGATAACCTGATGAAGGTCATCAGCTGGACGTTACCGACCAACGGCGGTGAGGCGCTGACGATTCTCGCCGCTTTGGCCTTCGGCCTTGCTTTGCCGATTACTCCGGTACAGATCCTGTGGATTAACATGATCACGGCGGCAACGCTGGGCCTGACCCTGGCCTTCGAACCCACCGAGCGCGGCGCGATGCAACGCGCCCCGCGAGTTGCAGGTGAGGCCATCCTGAGCGGCCGGCTGCTGTGGCGCATCGGCTTCGTTTCCGTGCTGTTCCTGATTGGAGCGTTCGGCATGTATTACTGGGCCGGGGCACGCGGTCTGCCGGTGGAGGTCGCGCGAACCATCGTCGTGAATACGATCGTCGTGATGGAAATCTTCTACTTGTTCAGCGTGCGCTACGTGCACGGCACGTCGTTGACCTGGGAAGGCGCGATGGGTACACGCCCGGTCCTGATTGGCGTTGGCCTCGTGACAGCGGCGCAATTCGCGATGACTTACGCGCCGTTCATGCAGATCATCTTCGACACGCGACCGGTCGCCTTCCTGGACGGCGTCTTCGTGGTGGCCGCCGGTGTCGCCATGCTCTTTGTCGTGGAGATCGAAAAAGCGGTCTGGCGCAAGCTGTCGGGGGTTTAGGGGTCGAACCGAACCAATTCGCCTGATCGATACATCGGAGGGTTAGGGGTCGAACCGAACTTATTCGCCTGATCGATACATCGGAGGGTTAGGGGTCGAACCGAACTTATTCGCCTGATCGATACATCGGAGGTTTAGGGGTCGAACCGAACTTATTCGCCTGATCGATACATCGGAGGGTTAGGGATCGAACCGAACTAATTCGCCTGATCGATACATCGGAGGTTTAGGGGTCGAACCGAACTAAATCGCCGGTTAGAGCCGACACAAGACATCGAAATGTCGAACAGGCGTTTTAATTCGGTTCGACCCCTTTTCTAAGCCCCGCTTCCGGCCGCCGCCAGTCCCTTCTTCGCGTCCTCGAACTGGGCCGTAGCGAGTTCGAGGTATTCCTTAGCCTGCTCGTCGTAGCCGTCAGCCGTCATCGACCAGACTCGATTCAGGTAGCGCTCGCCCGCCGCGAACTCGCTCATGATGTCCGCATACACCTGCAGGCCGTAGAGATGCACCATGCTCTGCCGGGCCTCGGCGAAGCGCCTGAGATCCGGGCGGAGTGCGTCGTCGATCCAGTCGCGCATCGTTTCGCCCTTTTTCTCGGGGCCTTCGGCCAATGACTCAAGCTCTCGCACGATGTTGTCGAGAGACTCGTTGAGCTTGTCCCGGTTGTTCTTGAGCATCTCACCTGACGTCGCGTGCGCCTTGTCTGCACGCTTGGCGAGAATCACGCCTGCAATCGCGGCGACAGCGGCGATCCCGAACCACAGCCAGTCGACGTGCTCGATATCGAGCGCGGTGACATATGCGCCGCCGAGGAAGCCGGCGGCAAGCAGCGCGTACGCGATGTTCTTCATACTGGACGTCATTACACTGCCCCCTTGATGACCATAGTTATCGCATCGCCCACGCCAACGAGCGCCTCACCCACGATTAACCCCGCTGCGATCGGTATCCCCACGTTGTCGGACCAGTCCTCGCCCTTGAATCGGTTCGCGAGCTCCCTCGCGAGCGTGCCGAGCGAGTAAGTGAGCACGATGTTGAACGGCAGGTAGAAGCCGAGACCCACGGTGATCCCGAGACCGCCCATCAGCGCGGACAGCACCGCTCCGAGTACCGCGCCGGCGGCGTATTTCTCGGCGGGCACATCGCCACCCATGATGCCGTCGACGGTGCTCGCCAATGCCTGCGCCTGCGGAGCCGGTAGTCGATCGCTGCCGAGGCCGTAGGCTTCGTGCAACGCGAAGATCACGAAGATAACGACAATCGGGCCAAGCCAGGCGCCGATGAACTGGCCCATCTGCTGCATGCGCGGCGTTGCGCCGACCAGGTACCCGGTCTTCAGGTCGAGCATCAGGTCGGTCGCCTGGGACATGGCCACGCACATCGCGGCGCCGACCATGATGGCGGCGATGATCGAGTCAGTCCGATCCATACCCAGCGCCTGCGTGAGCACGATCAAGAGAGTGATACCCACGAGGGTCATGCCGGACAGCGGTGACCAGTTGGTCCGGCCGATCGCTTCGGACAGGATGATGCCGGCCATCCAGATCCACAGTGTGCCGAGCAATGCCATCGTGATGCCGCCGAAGATCGACATCGACTCTACCGCGGTAACCGCCATGAAGGTCAGGAGCACGACGGCGCCAGCTACCGCGATGTACAGGAGCTTGATCGGCATCTCGTCGCCACCCACGCGCGACTCCACTTCGGACGCCTTCTGCATGGACTTGACGGCACTCTTGATCAACGGTGCAGCGAGCAGAACACCCATGATCGCGCCGCCAATCAACATGCCGATGCCGAGCGGCCGGTACAGCATCAGTCGCAGCGACTCGGGCGAACTGACCACTGCGCCCGTCTCATCCAGCGGGAAACTGTTGGTTACCGACAGCATCGGTGACAGGAACCAGTAGGCAACGAAGCCACCGATGATGAATGCGATACCGCCGCGGCCCGCGATGAAGCCGACGCCGATCGTCATCAGCGACAGGTACCAGATCCCGTTCATGAACTCCGGCATGCCGATAAGCGCACCGAAGTTCCAGTTGGAAACGCCAGCCTTGATCGAGATGGCGTGTGCGGTCGCGCTGATCAAAGCAGCGATGACGAGGATGATCGCCTTGCGCACACCGGCTCCCGGCGATTTGAGGATTGTCGCTACGGCGACGCCGCCCGGGTACGTCAGACGCTCGTAATCGATCATGTGCTTTCTGAGCGGCACGATGAAGGCGATGCCTAGGAAGGCGCCGGCGATACAACCGAACGTCAACAGCATCGGGTCGAAGCGATCGCCGTAGCCCAAGAGGAAGATCGCCGGTACCGAGAACATCATGCCGGACGCAGCGCCGTTCACACCCGACGCAATTGTCTGCACGATGTTGTTCTCGATGATGCTCTTCCTGCGCAGCATACCGCGCAGAATGCCGAAGCCCAGAATGGCTGCGAGTTCCGAGCCCTCAATCGAAAAGCCAAGGACAAGGGCCGCGTAGCCGATGGATACAGCTATGATGACGCCGAGTATCCAGCCGACGATGACTGCGACCCACGTAAGTTCAGGATATGGCTTGCCAGCCGTCGTTGAAGTATCCAGCGTTCTATCCCCGCTTGTTTTTATTTTCGGGGCAGCCTAGCACATTCCCGTACGGTTGGTTCGGCACGGGTCGGCGAGAGCCGGGGCTCTTCTTGTGTCACACTGCACCACGAATCGTTGAACAAGGACGCGCGGATGCGACTATCACATTTCCTGTGGATTGGCCTGGTGCCGCTTGTACTGACGGCCTGCGAGCGAGAGGAGCCCGTACCCATGGGCCAGCCAGGGGATCCGATGTACACGGTCGATCCCGACGCGACCGGGCCGCTCACGTTCGCTGAGCTCCGCGTGAACTTCACGGCGCTCGATGAGCCCGTGTCGAACCGGGAGCGCCGCTGCGTGAAGAAGGCGATCGAACGCCTCGCGCAGGAACTGGGCGACCCGGCCACGTATCGCCCAGAAGACTATGACTACCACGGCGGGCATACCTCGAACGCACAGTGGCAGGCATTCAACAACCGCGAACAACGCGGACTTCTTGCCCAGGTTGTCGTGACGTACGCGTTCATGGACTGCACCTAGCAAAGAAAGGGGTCGGACCGAATTTGCAGAAAAGGGGTCGGACCGAATTTTCCGTTACCGGTCTCGTGTCAGCGCGTAGATCGCGAAAGACCCTAACCAGTGCGAGCCTTCGTAGTGCTCATCAGTCACAAACGGTAACGACGCGTCGAGATGTCGATCTGCTGTATCGCGCAATCGGCCAGCCTGTGCCTGATTGTCGATGGCGTTGGCGATGATCAGCAGGTTCCATGCGCGACTGAGGTTGAGTCCATCAAGATGCGCGATCTTCGGATCGGAACGATCGCTGACATCGGCTGGAATCAGCCCATTGGCCTCGCCAAGACCGGGCAGGAATCGGCTCAGCCAGGGTTGAAACTCTGCTCCGGGCATCACCCGGGACATCAGCGCCGCCTCCTCCAGGCATGGTGACAGGAAGTCTTCACCGCCGGGCTCCCACGAGATAGGGCCGTCCTCGTCATGCGAGAAATAGCGATAGGCGGTTTCTTCAATCAGGCTGGCGAACTCGGTGTCATTTGCCGCGATCGCGTAGTCGTAGGCAAATGCCATACCAAAGGCCGTGTTCGGGTGGACGCCCGCGCGGATTGGATATGTCTGTATCGGCAGAAACTCCATATAACGACCGCGTATGCAATCCGACAGTGGTAGCAAGGCTTCGGCCATAGAAGCCGCTTCGGGAAGATCCCAGGTATTGAGTTCTGTCTGCAGCTGCAGCAACCACGCCCAGCCGTACATTCGTTCCCAGCTTTTCGATTCCTGCTGTAAGTACGAGAGCTCGCCCGCAATGTTGACCTGGGATATAGAGTCGAGCAATTGAGGAAGAATCGATTCGCGACCGGGAAATCGATCGAACTCCTTCAGTGCTTTCGCCAGCATCCAATGTCCGTGAACCGATGAATGCCAGTCATAGCAACCGAAGAACGCCGGGTGCAGCTCCTTCGGCGACCGCAGCTGCTCCTCGCTCGACAAGAGCTGGCTCAACTTGTTCGGGTATTCCCGAGGGATGCACTGCATCGCCAGCGCTGTAAATCGACCTATGTCCTCTTTAGTGACTTTCATCTGGATAGCTGACGCTCACAATAAAAGCGCGTATGGATTGCGGATCTGTTGGTTATTTCGGTTCGACCCCTTTTTTTAATTCGGTTCGACCCCTTTTTCTACGACCACTTTTTCTAATTCGGTTCGACCCCTTTTTCTCTTTTTCTAGGTGGTTCTTCAGAAAGTCCTCACCCAGTCTGCCCGCAATTTCGTTTCGTTTACGCCGGCTCACCGGCACACGATTCTCACCAACCAGGTTGAGGAACCAGCCTTTACCACTCTTGGACAGGCTGACCACAGCGTCGATGTAGACCCAGTGCGATCGATGCACGCGCAGCCCCTGGTCGCCGAACGCATCCTCCAGTTCCTGCAGGGAGCCGAGAATCATGGCCTGCCCCTGTCGGGTCGTCACATTGAGGTAATGAAGATCCGACGAGACACAGACGATGTCGGTACCAATGATAGGCGGCAGCCGATCCAGAAAAGCCTGCATTTCGGGTGAGCAGGCATCGGCTGACGCGCCTTCGCCGGCGTCGCCTTGCCGTTCTGTCACAGTCGCCTCGGGTTCGGTCGCTTTCGCCGTTCTCGCATTCGTGATCACCGCCCGAACGGGCTCCAGGTTGATCAGGAGCCAGGCCGCCATGAAAGGCGGCGTCATTTCCAGAGCTTCGACAACTATGGCCATAGCGAGTGACGACCGGGCCAGCTTTTCCATGAAATCGTTGTCGCCGTCGAATCCCCCCAATGGGAAGAGCGATTCGATACCGATGGCGAGTGGCGCAAACAGCACCACCCCACCGAGGCCTGACATAACTACGACCACCCAGTCTTTCGTACTCGGTCGCACCGCCAGCAAAGCCTTCGCCACCAGAACGGCTGCACTCAGCCCGATCCCGATGTGCAGAACCCAGAAGACCAGCCTCGGGACAAATGTCAGGGGCGCCGAGGACTCGGGCGCCAGCAGCGTGAAGAGCAGGCTCAGTCCTGCCCCGGCGGCCACGATACGAGATGCAAAAGGGCGCAAAACCGCCATCGTCTAACTCTCGCGGGTAACCGGTTTCGCCACCGTGCGTCCTGACCGGTAACCGTTCATACAAATTCCCGACCGTTCATTAAATCAACGGCTCCAGGCCCCTTCCCTTGCCGTCCGCAAACTGCACAATGCCGATCGACAGGCTCAAAAACATTATATTTATCAATGATATAGGAGATACAAAATGAAACATTTAGCACTTATAGTGAAGGTCGGCGTGTTGTCACTACTTATCGGCACCAATGCCCTGGCAGATGACGACAAGTACTACGTGACCGGCAATGTCGGTATCGGATTCCTCGGCTCCGAAGACCTAACTTACAGCGACTCTATGCTGACGGCTACGGTTAAGGCCGACTTTGACGCGTCCTTTGCCGGCGGCGGCACATTCGGTTACTACCTGACGGACAACTGGCGCGTGGAAGGCGAAATCATGTATCGCCGAAACGACATGAAGGACATCACGCTCGGCGGCGTAGGAGCGAGCACCGGCGGCGACTTCGCGTCACTCAGCCTGGGAGTCAGTGCCCTGTATGAATTCCAGCCGACAGATAATCCGCGACTGAAAACATACGTCGGTGCGGGTGTCGCGTTCGTGCAGGAAATCGACATCGACTTCGAGATCGATTCCGTGGAGACCTCTTTTGAAACAGACGAGACGGGGCTGCAGCTGCAGGCGGGTGCCCGTTACGATCTGAACGATCGCCTGTTCCTGGACTTCACTGCCAAGTATCTGACCGTGAGCGGTGCAAAAATGGAGTTTCCCGCGGACACGAGTCGGACGGTCGAAGCCGACTACTCACCGCTGACCTTAAGCCTTGGTCTCGGCTGGCGTTTCTGACCAGTAACCCGATGGATGGAGCGACCGGAATAGGCACAGGGAAGTGCCTGCTTCGGGTTTCATCAGTGCACCGTGAAACCCCTGAATGCCTGCATTTGCACAAGAGCAAAGACCTCTCAGAACTCAAAGACTTCGACACCTCGCGCTTTCATGGTGTCGAGGTCTTCGAGATCGAACCTGGCATTCCTGTCGTATTGGAACGCCTTCAGGCGAGGCAGCTTTGCAATGGCTGCTAACGATGGGTCCTTCGACCGAACCTGGACCAGCACCAGGTATTCCAGCGATTCGATCGCGCCGAGTGGCTCCAGGGATTCAAGCGTCACAGGCGCGTCGGACGAGCTTCCGAGCAGAAGCGCGCGAAGACTGGATAGCGAGTTGGTTGAAAAATCGTCCAGTGTCGTGATGCGCTTCGATAGGCCGAGACTCAACGAGACCAGGCTCTTCAGTTGGCAAATGGGCGAAAGGTCCGTGGCCGGTCCCGTCGTGTCCATAGCAAGACAGTTGAGATTGCTGAGCCTTGTGATTCCACTCAGATCAGCAACCCTCGATAAGCCGATCTCCAACACCTCGAGCGATCTGATCGTCGAGACACAGTCGAACATGAACTGGGTGTGATACCCGGCCACCCAACCCAGGTGGGTCAGCTGCGAATTGTGCTTGAGCTTTTCGGCGAAGCGTCTACCGAAATCCCGCTTATGAACGTTGGCCTCAATAGACTGCTGCAGCTCTGGAACGTCTCTCGGGAAGACCGGCTGCGATCCATCGTCCGGGTCGCGACCGAATCTTCGAGGCATCAGCTCCTCGGGTATAAGGATCTCGGTCACAAGCGCTCCTTTCTACATATTGTCCGTTGCACCGCTGATCGTCGATGACAAGAAAACTACCACGCAAGGAAGGCAAGGCCCGGGTGCTTCAGGAACGCGAGATTCTCATTGAAAATGCGACCGCCGGTGTCGGTGTACTCAACATCATCGATGGGCAGATCTTTTCTTGTCAGCCTTTCGTAGGCCTCTCCCGCACAGTACTCCAGGCCCTCATACTCCTGCACGGAATGGCGGACCGCGAAGAAGAATAGCAGGCTCGGGTAACGGATCGACCAGTAGAACTTATTCTTGCCCTGACCAATCCACCACGTGCAGAAGTAGTGGAAGAGATCGTCTGAGCAGCCCCAGTTGAGCGCGTAGGCAGACTCCCAATACCTGAAGTGATTGGCCCTGTTGAGGAGGGCAACGAATGCTCGTTGGAAAGCGACGATATCAACGAGCCGCTCGCCTGCGAGTAATTCAGTCAGTTCTTCTATCTGATCCTCGTAGGCGCCGCGGCTACGGCGGCGTGACTCATGGATAAGTCCCCAGAAGCGATCCTCGTCCATCAGGCCCTCGACGTCGGTGCCTTGCAGGGGTGAGGCGCCGGGGTAAGGCGGAAAATCCATGACGTGTCGATACAGCACTCGCAGCGTCAGGAGGATGGCGAACAGGACGAAGACTAGGTGCACTCTGATTGACTCTTTGGTGCTTTGCGGAGATCCGGGATCTGATAGAGATCGCGAGTCTACCTCAAGAACCCGGGTGTGTGGATTCGACCAGTAGCAGACGATATCCGACGCACTGACACACTGTTACAGGGCTGAAGAACCTATAATTCTTCTGCCTTTGAATTACCCGATCGCCACCATGAGCGAAGCGCTACAGAAACTTGGCCTGGTGCCATTTTTTACGCAACAGCTAGTCGATACGAGCTTGCTGGATGGCCGTGTCGGGCGCGTCGCAGCGGTGCAGCGGTCGAACATCGTTGTTTTCTGTGACGGGGGAACTCTGTCGGTAGGCCTGTCGCCCGCCCTGCAACAAGCCAGGCCGGTTGACCGCCCAACGGTGGGCGACTGGGTTGTGATGGATGAGTCATTGACCAGAATCGAGCAAGTGCTCGAGAGAAAGAGCCTGTTCAAACGCATCGGGGCTGGGACCAGCACAGAGTTTCAGCCTGTCGCAGCAAATATAGACACCTTGTTCGTCGTAACTTCCTGCAATGAGGAGTTTAAGGAGTCGCGCCTCGAGCGCTATCTGGCGCTCTGCAATGAAGCGGGTGCGCTGCCTGTCATCGTGCTCACCAAGATCGACCTTACTGACGATACGGCTGATTACGTCAGTCGTGCCCG
This sequence comes from Woeseiaceae bacterium, assembly GCA_030066655.1. Lineage (GTDB taxonomy): Bacteria > Pseudomonadota > Gammaproteobacteria > Steroidobacterales > Woeseiaceae > UBA1847. The sequence continues at coordinate 46,201 of JASJBE010000054.1, forward strand.
CGGCGTTCAGGTCGGCGTAGCCGTTGAGACAGCGAATGCCCTGGATCCCACGACACTGGGTGGCGTTCGCGCCTGGATCGACGACAACGCTACCGTTGCGCTCGTCGGATCTTCCGGCGTCGGCAAATCCACGCTGCTGAATTCATTGGCAGGAGACTCGTTGGCTGAGACAAGCGGAATTCGGGAGCAAGACAAGAAGGGGCGCCACACCACCACTCATCGTGAGTTGCACCGGCTTGCCACCGGAGGGCTACTCATCGACGTCCCGGGCATGCGGGAGCTCAGAGTGGCTGAAGTCGATCAGTCTCTAGGGGTGGTTTTCGAGGACATCGAGGCATTGGCGATACGGTGCCAGTTCGCTGACTGTAGGCATGACTCCGAACCCGGCTGTGCCGTTCTTCAGGCCATCGAGGAAGGCAAGCTCGACAAGCGCAGACTGCTTAGCTACCAGAAATTGCAGCGTGAGAGTGCACTGGCATCAGCAACGCTTGCTGAAAAGCGCGCGCAGTCTCGCAGCTTCGGGAAGATGGTGAAAGAAGTGAAAAAGCTGAAGCAAAAGAAGGGGACGACTTAGCTGTCGAAAGAAAGTGCCTGCTCACGTCGACTACATAGCGTCGACAGTTTCTAACGCAAAGCCTGCCCAATGCTCGATGCCAGCAAGATTGCGAGCATGGCCAAAGCGATCGAAGCGACGGACACTCCTATTCTCTTCACCAAGGTCTGCCTGGCAAAAACCGAGGCATAGTCTCTGATACCAACGCCAGACACTGTCGTGAGCACCCCGCCAATAAGAACCACAAGCGGCAGGCCGATCAGCAGCAAGAGCCCCCAATTGGCGCGGATACTGTTCGTGGCGTCGGGGAACCCGTGACGGCCCAGGTAGCGGGACACCAGGACCATAGTGCCAAAGGCGAAAACCACAGTCGCCAGTCCGAACAGCCGATTGGTGACGGTTCTGTCTGTAGATCCGTGTACACTCTCAGCGGCCGGCTTCTGCGCTTCATCGGCTCGGGACCGCTCAAGCTCGGGGGGCGCGAAGGTCCAGCCTCCCTCGTTGGTCAAATACCAAAACGAGACCGAGATATTCTCACTGTTGCAAGCCGCGCACGTCTCCGTGCGCGGGCCGCAGTCCTCGACGACAACGATGCCGGCGCTTTCAGCGGCGCGCGTTACTTCTGAACGAGCCTCTGCGACTCCGTCTTGCTGCTTGTCCATGAGCCTGTCGACCAGCGCCTTGATGTCGCCTGATACGCAGGCGCCATACAGGAATCCCTGGATCAGATCGTCGGCAACGAAGTTCTCGAGGCTGGTCACTGACACCTGCTTCTGACCGCAGCTATGGCAACTGACGACTCGCAGACGACTGTCTGAGCCGGAAGCCGAGTGCCGGCTCGACGTGCCTTCCGGTTTCGATCTGCTGAACGCGGAACGGCGCCTTTCCCAGGAGCGCAGAATCTTGGTCTCGGCCCGCTCATCTTCAGGCTTCTCCGACAGGGCCCGCAGTGCGAGCTGCATCTGATGCCGGAGGTGATTTGCCCAGACGCTCTGAAGGTCGTCGACCGTATGTTTGTTCTGCGAGCTGATGATCCAGTCGCTGTAAGTCGAATTTCCACCGTACTTGGAGCGATGCTGACGTGCGTCACGGCGCTCCCGCCACGCTTCGAGATCTGACTGGATCTGCTGCTCCCAGTGCTCGGAGGACACGCGCTGAAGCAAATGCCTGAGGCCGATCAGGAGTTGTTCGTAGAGCGTCATGCCCTAAGAATACAGGGGTCGCGCCCAATCAGCTGCGGTTGCATGCGCCAGAAATAAGGAGAACGGTCCTCACCACAGACCGATCTTCAAGGACGGGGTACTCGTGCGAAGTAGATTCTGAGTGTACAGCTTAAATAATCAACACCACCGTCGCGCTTTCGGCGTATGGAATTGATGGCGCGTAGGTTGTTGGCCTGCACTGTTGCGAAGCAGCGATGCTACCGGATGATTGATCGCGAGCACGGCTCGCTCCTACAAGGTTCTTGACGGTACTGGCCGGCGCGGAAAAGCAGCCTGTAGGAGGCAGCCATGCTGCCGAATAGGTAATCTCAAACACGACTCGCTCCTGCAAGGTTCTTGACGGCACCGGCCGGCGCGGAAAAGCGGCCTGTAGGAGGCAGCCATGCTGCCGAATAGGTAATCTCAAACACGGCTCGTTCCTGCAAGGTTCTTGACGGCACCGGCCGGCGCGGAAAAGCGGCCTGTAGGAGGCAGCCATGCTGCCGAATAGGTAATCGCGAGCATGGCTCGCTCCCACAAGGTTCTTGACGGCACTGGCCAGCGCGGAAAAGCAACCTGTAGGAGGCAGCCATGCTGCCGAATAGGTAATCTCAAACACGGCTCGCTCCTGCAAGGTTCTTGACGACACTGGCCAGCGCGGAAAAGCGGCCTGTAGGAGGCAGCCATGCTGCCGAATAGGTACTCTCGAGCACGTCCAGCTCCTACATAGTCCTTACCAGCGTTTGTGGCAGCGACCCCGGCCTTGATTGCTGCCAGAATACTGGCATCCTTTGCGCCGTCCGTTGCCCGGGCGATCACCCTCCTCGATGCAGACACTGACGCAAACCTTCAAACGCGCGCCCAAGCGATCCATCGCAGCACTGATCCTGCTCGCGCTGTTGACCCACATGTTGGTTGTCGGGACGGGCGTGATCCGGCAGTTCGAGGACCGTCGGTGGGACATACCCGCGGGCGTCTATGCGGCGCCGCTTGAACTGTACGCAGGCCTGCGGCTCGATGCATCAGGCCTCGCCGCGGCACTGGATCAGCTGGGCTTTCAGGAGGCAAGCAACGTCGAGCGTCCGGGCCAGTACCGCGTCGCCGGAGACCAAGTCACGCTCTGGACGCGCGCATTCCAGTTCTGGGACCGGCTCGAGGAGGCAGCGCGCTACACGATCACATTCGACGACGGTCGGATTCGCGCGCTCGAAGCCGACGGCGGCCGTAGCACCGCCCTTCTGCGCCTCGAGCCGATGCGCCTCGGTAGCATTTTCGCGACCCACCACGAGGACCGGCTGCTGGTCGAGCCGGACGCCATCCCATCCATGCTCGTCGATGCGCTCAAGGCCGTCGAGGACCGCAAGTTCGACCGCCATCTCGGAATCGACCTGACCGCGATCCTGCGCGCCGCGTGGGTGAACTTGAGGAGCGGTGAGATTCGCCAGGGCGGCAGCACGCTGACGCAACAGCTCGTCAAGAGTTACTTCCTGGACGGCCGCAAGACCTTTCGCCGCAAGTACCAGGAAGCCATCATGGCGGTCGCACTCGAGCTGCGTTACGACAAGCAGGCGCTGCTGCACGCCTACGTCAACGAGATCTATCTTGGCCAGCAGGGCACGCGCGCGATCCACGGCTTCGGACTCGCTGCTGAGTTTTACTTCGGCAAGTACCTGTCACAGCTGGAGCTGCACGAGACGGCACTGCTGATCGCACTCGTCAAAGGACCGTCGTATTACGACCCCCGGCGTCACCCCGAACGAGCGCTGGCAAGGCGCAACCTCGTGTTGCAGATGCTCGCCGATCTGGACATCGTCGACGCCGAGGCCGCCACCGAGTCGATCAACCGCGAGCTCGGCGTCACCGCGCGGTCGCGTGTCGGCTCGCGCTACCAGCCTGCTTACATGGACCTCGTTCGTCGGGAACTCGCGACGCAATACTCGGACGAGAGCATTGCGACCATCGGCTTGCGCGTCTTCACAAACCTCGAGCCGGACGTGCAGCGACTCGCCGAGCAACAACTGGTCGACGGTCTCGGCCGCCTCGACTCTGAGGATGAACCTGCCGACGATCCCGAAGGCCTTGGCTCGCAGGATGAACCTGCCTCCGATCTCGAAGGCGCTGTCATCATCACGCAACCGGCGACCGGCGCCGTGCTAGCGATGGTCGGCAGTCGTGACGTCGCCACGGCCGGCTTCAACCGCGCACTGGACGCGAAGCGGCCCGTCGGCTCGCTGATGAAGCCCTTCGTCTATCTCGCCGCGCTCGAGGCAGGTGGCCACACGCTTGCGACCTCCATTGAAGATGAGGCGATCGACGTCGAACTCGAAAACGGGGACATCTGGTCACCCGAAAACTTCTCGCTCGAGTCACATGGCGACGTGTCGCTGCTGCAGGCGCTCGCAGCCTCCTACAACCAGGCGACCGTGGGGCTCGGTCTCGCAACAGGTGTCGAGGCGCTGGTGGAAACGCTGGCCGACTTCGGCGTTAAGAACCCTCCTCCCGCGTATCCGTCACTGTTGCTGGGTGCGTTCGAGCTCGCACCCTTCGACGTCGCAAGTCTGTACAACACGCTCGCGAACGACGGCTTTCGCACGCCACTCGTCGCAGTACGTTCGGTCGTAGATACAACGGGGCAGCCATTGACGCGCACCGCGCTCGAGGTAGAACAGGTCGCAGACCCCGACGCCGTACATCAGCTGAACCGTGGACTCGTTGAAGTCATGCAGCAGGGCACGGGGCGCTCGGCGCAGGCGGTATTGCCAGAAAAGCTCGTCGTTGCCGGCAAGACCGGCACGTCGGATGAGTATCGGGACAGCTGGTTTGCGGGTTTCAGCGGCGACCATGTGGCCGTCGTCTGGATCGGCCGCGATGACTTCGAGACGGCCGGCCTCACCGGCGCTGCGGGCGCGCTGTCCGTGTGGGCGCCGATAATGGCGGGCCTGTCGACCACCGGCTACCAACCTGCCTACTCGGAAGACCTCGAAGCCGTGTGGATCGACTATGATACGGGCTTGAGATCCCGCCGCGGTTGCGGCAACGCCGTACAGATCCTCGTACCCGCCGGAACGAGGCTCAAGCGGCAGCCCGGCTGCGTCAACGTGTTCGACGACATCGGGGATCGGGTACGTAACGTCTTCGAAGCCCTGAATGAATAATTCGGGCCAACGAGCCCAGAGAACAGATAAGGTCAATCATCACGATGCAACGTCGGCTGCTCCCACTGTTACTGCCCCTCGTCGGCCTGACGGCCTGCGCCAGCGTACCGCTAAACGAAATGCCCGGGGAGGTCGCCGACACCCCCGCCGAGGTGGCAGAGTCGAAAGCCCAGAGCGGTTCTGCTGAGGCCATACGCGAACTCGTCGAGAGCAGCCGGACCTCCAGGACGGCCGGCGACTATCCGCAGGCACTCGCGAGCATCGAACGCGCCATCCGCATCGAACCCCGCAATCCCTACCTGTGGATCGAGCTGGCCGAGACACACCTGTCTCGAGGCAACGCACAGCAGGCCGCTGCAACGGCAAGGAAGGCGATGAGCGTCGCCGGGGCGGATCGTGTCGCGAAAATGGCTGCAGAAGGATTGCTTGAGCGGGCGATGGGGCCGTGAGGCTTTAAAGGCGAATGCGAGAAGCGCGGGTGATGTGCCTCCTCGATTCTCTCGGTTCGACCGTTTGCTGTGTCATCCGATCTGCTATGTGGCCAGACCCTTCATGCCCACCTGCACCGCGGACTCCAAAGTCGGCCACTGGCCAGGACCGGTCACTAGATTTCCATCAGGTAGTGGTATTCAAGCGTCTCTAGCACTACGAATCCCAGGCGCTCATAGAAGCGCTTCGCACTATGGTTTTGGTGTAGGACCCGCAATCTCAGCCGACGATTCCCAGCACGCGCCTCGGCGATCAATTGACTCATCAATGACGTTCCGATCCCTTGCCCTCGGTAGTCAGTCCCTATCAGGATCTCGTCAAGCCAATCATGGTCATCTTTTTGCTCGAGAACAACAACTCCGACAGGCTCACCTCCAATCGTCACGATCTTCGCAGGGCGCTCTCTCTGCCATTTCCTGTCGAACCAGTCACGTTGGTGCTCCTCATCCCAGCGACCAAACTGGCGAACGATGACATCACGGTAGGATTCTTCATTGAGTTCATACAGCCACTCGATTTCGCCGTCCTCAACATCTCGTAGAGAGTATTCGATCGTCATCTGTGCTGAACAGCAGTGGCTACTATGCGTCGGTGGCCGCCAGTATAGCGGAGGTTCGTTGAGTGGCGGATTACGGCCACAAACGGGTTTCGATGGTTTGGCGCTGATCAATGTTGCTGCCGTAGGAGCGGCATCTTGCCGCGATCGCGGCTGGAAGCCGCTCCTGCGACGCAGACGAATGGTCGGCTGCTATGAGTCACAAGCGGTCAGTTTACCTCAAACGCCTGAACGGAAGCTCACGATCCGAAGTGGACGCAGGCATAGGCAACCACTTTAGTCGACATCCGGCCAAGGAATCATCGGCTTCATAAGGCCAGTGACCAACTCCTGGTACCACTCAATCCCGCCGACGTACGTCGTAGAAATCATCAGGACCGTCACCGTTGATGAAGCAATGATCATCGGGTGGGTGAGTTTTTCTGTTCTGTAGCCGACGTACAGAATCATTGCGACAAAAATGGGTACCAATATGGAAAACGCTGCCGTCGTAGACATCTCGATACCGAAAGCAAAGACCGGGAACATGCTCAGTCGCAAGAACGCTGGCATAAATCCAAAGAACACGGTGCCAAGCATCCAGATTGCATGCTCGTCAGGAACCCTGGATTTGATAATCGCCATTGCCACCGAAACAGCAAAGCCGAGCATCGCGAGCGTTTCCGTTAATGTCAGGCCGAAGAAAAATTCACCGGGGAACACCGGAGGACCCCCCCAATCAGCCCAAAGTAGACGTTCGTTGGCGTGATGATCAGGCCGGTCGCTATGAACGCCCCAGCGACGATCAAGCCGACCATGCCCCATTTTCGGTGGTTGCGAATCTTGCCTCGGGTGGCCAGATAGGGCTGAGAAATCATCAGTGAATACCAGGCGATCGCCGCCCACGCGTGTATGTGATAGGCCCAGGGCTCGCTCGTAAAGGTCGCAAAATACTGGGGCGTAAACGCGACCAGGATCACGACTATCGGAATCACGAGCCACTTGTGCGCACTGGAATAGAGCTCGAGCGTAGCCTGAGCAGATTGGCGTTCTGTGACGGTTTGGCCGTTGTTCAAAGGAGTACCTCGATCGCTAGACAGTTAAGTTCTGGATTCAGTTTCATTGGGCAGCCAGGTTCCGAATGCTTCATCCGGGTCAGGACCTGTCCGCAGTTGACAACGACCATCCAGGCTCAGGCAATGGCGGGCAGGCGATTGGCCGACCGATTACCGCTAATGGCCGCACTTGGCCGGATTCGCTGTATCCGCTAGCCTTGAGACCAAGTGGGTGCATCCACTGGAGAATTGATGCCTGTGACCGAAACGCCCGGCGACGACAGTCTCGGGTCGCGCCTGATTGGCTGGAAGCGAATCGCGAATTACCTCGGCTGTAGCGAACGAACCGCCCGCCGATGGGAGCGCGAGGAACAGCTGCCGGTCCATCGCCAGCAGCATGAGAAGCGCAGCACGGTTTTCGCCCTGCCCGCAGAGCTGGATGCATGGCTGGGCACCCGGGCTGACCTTGCCGCCGGTTCACCGGCAGGTTCGGCGACAAAGAACACGCGAGGCAAAGGCCCAGCCCTGGTCGCCTTCACTGCCGCAGTGCTCGCTGCTATTGCGTTAGCGGTGATCTGGCCTCGAATTGCAGTAGAAAGCCCGGACGCAGCCAGAGACCCGATTGCCGTCGATCTTTACGAGCGCGGAACGGCACTATGGCAGCAACGGGGTGAGGTACCCAACCAGCGAGCTATAAAGCTCCTGACTCAGGCCGTGGAACTTGATAACACCTATGCCGAAGCGTGGTCAGCGTTGTCATTCGCATGGATTACACTGCCGACGTATTCTGACGAAGTGAGACCCTCTGAGGCGATTGATGAGGCGCTGCTGGCTGCCGACCGCGCCCTGCAGCTCGATCCCACTCTTGTCGAAGCACGAGCCGCCATGGCCACAGTCGCCCAGGGGCGAGGCGACTGGCTGTCCTCCGAACGAATTTTTCTCAGCGCGCTGGAGTTGAATCCGAACAGCACCAGCCTGATGATCTGGTTCGCCGGTCACTATCGAGACGTCGGGCTCATGGCCGAGGCGAATTGGGCTCCAGCTCCAGAGCAGCTTTCGTGAGCTCCATCGCCTCGGCCATGAGCCCGACGTCTCGATAGTGACCGGCGAACCAGATCATCAGGCTGGTGCTGTTCGG